>CAJWQN010000010.1 GCA_913045505.1 uncultured Rhodospirillaceae bacterium
CATATATCGGCCTCGCGAGCGGCGCCGACACCACCGGCCTCTGCGATCATCGCCACGGTGCGCTCGGCCAGGTCGCGCCGCATGTCCACCACCAGCACCCGCGCCCCGGCACGGGCCAGCAGAATCGCCGCCGCCCGGCCGTTGCCGATTCCGTCACCGGCGGCGCCGCCGCCGGTGACGATCGCGACCTTGCCGTCGAGGCCGTCGTCATCGGGAATGATCATCGCGGCGCCGGTCAGTCCGCCACCGGCCGCGCGACCACGCGGGCGGGCGCGCCGTCGGATCCGGCCAGATTGAGGGCCAGGAACATCACCTCGATCCTTTGGCCGCGCAGGGTGTCGAGATTGGTGACATGCTCGGCGATCAAGACCCCCCGGCTCAGCAGGATATGGTGAACCGGCCAATCGAAATCCGGCGGCCGGCGATGGCCGGTCAGGTCCGGAGTGCTGCAGTCGATCCCGACCAGCTTGGCGCCATGATCCGCCAGCCATCGGGCGGCCTCGGGGCTCAGCGCGGCGTGATCCTCGTATCTGTCGGTATTGACGTGGCGTGCCCAGCCGGTGTCGATCAACACGATGTCGCCGGGGACAGGGCGTGGCCGGGCCGCCTCGAGATCGGCCGGCGTGATGACCCCGAACGCGCCGGCATCGATCGCCAAGACGACGCCGGAGCCGTACAGGCGCTCGATCGGCACCTCGTCCATGGCCGGCCCGTCGGCAATGAAGTGGCGCGGCGCATCGACATGGGTGCCATGATGGCAGACCATGTGCATTTCGGTCAGATTCAGGGGATGTTCGGCCATGGTCATGATCTGGCGAATTCGCGGCTGGGGGAATATCGTCGCCCGCGACAGGTCCTCGGTAATCCGATGGGACAGGTCGATCCAAGGGCCGGCCCCGGTTCCCACTTGCGGCGCGGGCAGGTCGATCCAGCCCATCCATGAGTCCGTCTTGTCCGGAGCCGGCTCGCACATGGCGGTGTCTCCTTATGGTCGGGTGTTCAGTCGAAAATCGAGACCTCGGTTTCCTTGGCGGTGATGAATTCGAGCAAGGCCGGGGTTCCGGCTTGCGTCTGGGCGATGGCGCGCCGGATCGCGGGCACGATCTCGCCGGGCTCGGTGACCCGCTCGCCGTAGCCGCCGAACGCCCGCGCCATGGCCGCGTAGTCTCCGGAAATATCGGTGCTCCGGTACTTTTCGGTCGATACCTTCATGATCTTCAATTCGATCGCCATCGAGAAATTGTTGAGCAGGATCGACAGGATCGGAATCCGCTCGCGCACGGCGGTCTCGAAATCCATGCCCGTGAACCCGATCGCGGCGTCGCCCCAGACATTGATGCACAACCGGTCGGGGTGGACCAGCTTGGCGCCCATCGCCAGGCCGAGACCGTAGCCGAGCTGGGTGGTCTTGCCCCAGCCGATATAGGACAAGGGCGTGGTCGCCTCCCAGAACGGCGAGAGTTGATCACGCGGGCTGCCGGCGTCATGGGTGATGATGGTGTTGGCCCGATCGACCGTCTCGGCCAAGTCACGCAGCACTCGGTAGGGCGACAGCGGCACTTCGTCGGAGGTGAGTTTGGGCATCCATTTGTCGAACCAGGTTTGCTTGACCGCCGCGATCCGAGCCGACACGGCGGCGGCGTCGCGCTGGCGGCCGCCGAGCCGATCGCCGACCGCCGCGACCAGCGCCCTGAGCGTTAAATCGGCGTCGCCAACCAGGGCATGCCGGGCGATCACGTTCTTGTTCAGGTCGCCGGGATCAAGGGTCGCGTGAACGATGGTCTTGCCCTCGGGAATGTCGACCGCGAACGAGGATATGGTAAAGCTGCACCCGATCCCGAAAATGACGTCGGCGTCGTCGAGGAACCGACGCACGGTTTCGGGCATCGACCGGCCGCCGGAGCCGAGCGCCAACGGATGGTCCTCGGGGAACGCGCTCTTGCCGTTGAGGCTGGTCGTGACCGGCGCCGCCAGCAGTTCGGCCAGATCCCGGAGCGGTCCCCAGGCACGGGCGTAATGGACGCCCTGGCCGGCGTTGATGACCGGCGCCGTGGCGGCCACCAACACGTCCGCGATCCGGCCTACGGCCTCCGGGTCCGGCCCGGTCCGGGTCGCGAAGACGGGATCGTAGGCGATCGGCTCCGCCACCTCCTCGGCGAAGACATCGACCGGTATTTCGACCAATGCCGGACCGAGCCGGCCATTGCGCAGCTGGGTGAACGCGCGCCGCATGATGTCGGGGATGTCGGCGGCGGCGGTCACCGGCTCGGCGGATTTGGTCACCGGCCGGTAGGCGAGCGCCGAATTGAAATTGGGGGCGACATGAGCCAGCCGGCGCGCGTATCCCATCGGCATCACCAGGATCGGAGACGACTCGGCGAACGCCTGGGCGACGCCGCCGAACGCATTCTCGGCCCCGGGGCCATGCTGCATGGCGAAGGCACCGATCCGCCGGCCGCTGGTCAGGCGCGAGATCGCATCCGCCATGTGCAGTCCGACCCGTTCCTGACGGACGATGATCGTACGGATATCGGCGCGGGCGGCGAACTCGATGAGGTGATTGACCGGATAACCGATCAGAACCTCGATGCCCTCGCGCTTCAGAATTTCGGCGATTGCCGCCGCTGCCTTCATGATTGGTCTCCATCCTCGCTCCCGGGCGCTCCGACAGTCGGCGCCAGGGCTGACAATGGTGTCACATATAGCCGGCCCTTGGAAACCGGTTCCCGCGCCGCGCGGCGGCGATCGCGTCGGGTTGCGGGGCCGCGGCGGGTTGTGATAGGCAGGCCCGATGATCGATCGTATCACCTCATTGTTTCGGGGTCGCGCCGAGTTGGCGCCGGACGCGGGCCATGATTCGGCCGAAATGCAGCTTGCCGCCGCGGCATTGCTGGTCGAGGCGGCGTTGATGGATCACCATTTCGACGACGCCGAGCGAGCGACGGTCATGACCGTGATCGGGCGGCGATTCGACCTGACCGAAGAGGAATGTGCGCGCCTGATCGTAGAGGCGGAAGCGGCTGCGACCGACTCCCATCAGCTCTATCGGTTCACGCGGGTGATCAAGGACCGGTTCACGCCGGAAGAGAGGATCGAGCTTGTCGAGATGCTGTGGGAAGTGGCTTACGCGGACGGCGAATTGCACCATTTCGAGGACAATTTGCTTCGCCGAATCGCCGGCTTGATTTATGTTTCCGACCGTGATCGAGGGCTCGCTCGAAAGCGCGTATTGGCGCGCGCCGGCGGGCAATAGGCTGACGATGAGGCGGGTGCCGCGGGCCGCGGACTCCGCCGTACATTCAAGGAGCGAAGGGCGACATGACGTATGTGGTGATCGAGTCCTGCATCAAATGCAAATTGATGGACTGCGTGGAAGTCTGTCCGGTGGATTGTTTTTACGAGGGCGTGAACATGCTCGTCATCCACCCGGACGAATGCATCGACTGCGGCGTCTGCGAGCCCGAATGCCCTGTCGAAGCGATCTTGCCCGACAGCGAGGGCGACCTCGATCAGTGGCTGAAACTGAACGCCGAATATGCCGAGAAATGGCCGAACATCACGCGCAAGGGCGAAGCCCCGGCGGACTCGGACGACTTCAGGGACGTGGCCGGCAAATTTGAGAAGTATTTCAGTCCCGATCCGGGAGACAGCGGCTGAGAGGCACGGCCGGGACCCCGCGCCTGCTCTGACTCGACCGAAACGCGGGCCAAGGCAATCGCTCGAAACCAAGGGTTTCCGGGCTGGCCGAACTTGGGGCCGACCCGGCCCCATTCGGGTCGTGGCGTCGCCCGAATGTCTTTGCGGGCTTCGGGGCGCCGGTATCTGTTTCTGGCCGGTGCAATGGTTCGAGCGATTGCCCTGAAACGCTGTCATTTTCCCGGATTTTGTGATATATCCTGCAGTGTGCCTGGATAATGCCTGCATCCACCGCCCGATTCGACGCGTCTCGGGCGGTGTTGCTGATCGGGGGAAGGCGGGCGGGCGTCCATGAGTCTTTCGAG
Organism: uncultured Rhodospirillaceae bacterium; assembly: GCA_913045505.1. Classification (GTDB taxonomy): domain Bacteria; phylum Pseudomonadota; class Alphaproteobacteria; order UBA7887; family UBA7887; genus CAJWQN01. Next base: position 4,002 of record CAJWQN010000010.1, read on the forward strand.
CCAAGGCGCGCCGCTGTTCGGCGGCTCGTGGGTGAGGGGTTTGCGCGCAAGCCGCGCCGAGCGGCGTCAAATGAGTGCGGAGTGATGACGGAAAAACTGCAATACAAAGCCGGCGACCTTGTCGTCTATCCTTCTCATGGCCTGGGCCAGATCACGGGCGTCGAGGTTCGGGAGATCAGTGGCGTCGAACTCAACCTCTACGTGGTCGTGTTCGAAAAAGAGAAGATGACGCTGAGGGTGCCGATCGGAAAGGCACGGAACTCGGGCATGCGCCGGGTCAGCACGCGCGATGAGATGGGTCTGGCGGTGACCGCGTTGAAGGGACGGGCGCGGGTCAAACGGACAATGTGGAGCCGGCGCGCTCAGGAATACGCGGCCAAGCTCAACTCGGGGGATCCGGTCTCGATCGCCGAGGTCCTGCGCGACCTGCACCGCGCCGCCGATCAGCCCGAACAGTCTTATAGCGAACGCCAACTATACGAAGCCGCCCTCGAGCGGCTGGCGCGCGAGTTCGCCGCGGTCGAAAAAATCGACCACGACGCGGCCGCGCGAAGGCTCGAGGAGGTTCTCGAGGCCGCCTAGCATCGGCACCGGACGGGCGGCATGACCTCCGGCGACGACGTACGTTTCGCGGCTCTGGTCGGCGCCCGGCGTATCTGGGCGGTGGCGGCCATCCACGGCGATGTCGAGCGCCTTGCCCGATTGCACGATCAGCTTCAGCGACAGTTCGGCCGCGGTGACCGATTGGTTTATCTGGGCAATTACCTGGGCCACGATTCGCGGTTGCGCGGGGTGATCGACGAGTTGCTGCTGTTCCGTCGCGCGCTGCTTGCCCGCTTCACCCTGTTCAAGGACGATATCGTCTACCTCCGCGGCAGCCAGGAGGAGATGTGGCAGAAGCTGCTACAGCTCCATATCGCGCGCGACCCGGCCCAGGTTCTGGAATGGATGCTGGCCCATGGGGTCGGTGAAACCCTGAAGGCTTATGGCGCCAGTGCCGACAGCCTGCGCTTGCGCTGTCGCGAAGGCGCCCAGTCCCTGGCCCGTTGGTCCGGCGGATTGCGCGAATCGGTGCGCGCCAACGCCGGTCACGAGGAACTGTTCGGAACCCTGAGGCGGGCCGCGTTCGACGATGGCGGCAATCTGCTGTTCGTCCATGCCGGTATCGACGTGACCCGGCCGCTGTCGGCGCAAACCGACAGCTTCTGGTGGGGCGCCGGCGATTTCGCGACCATCACCCAGCCCTATGAGGGCTTTCAAAGGATCGTCCGCGGCTTCGATCCCAGTCACGGCGGCGTGGCGATCGGCCCGATCGCGGCCACCATCGACGGTGGTTGTGGTTTCGGCGGCCCGCTCTGCGCGGTCTGCTTCGCGCCGACCGGCGCGGTCGAGGAGCGGATTGAAGCCTGACCTATAGGTCGGGGAGCGTTTCGCTCGATTCAAAACTCCAAAAAAATGTCTATATCGGTCCGGTTCGGCTGCTGTTAACGGACTGTTAATCAGTGAGTCGCTAAATCGAATATGCCGTCCTTGATTGGCGGCCAACGGCAACTCGAGTGATGCCAAGCGGTCGAATCAAGAGCCGCGAGCCAGACGACGGATGCTAACAACGAACGACGCGGGGGTGGTTCCACAGTGAAATATACTGAGACCGCGGCAACGCAGCGGGCCAATCGGCGGTTCATCAACCGGTCGATGACAACGGCGCTGCCGAGTCGTGAGAGGGAGTTCGATCTGGCCCGGCGCTGGCGCGAAAACGAGGATGTCGAGGCGCTTCACGAACTCGTCACCGCTTATGCCCGGCTAGTGATCAAGATCGCCGGCAAATTCCGCCACTACGGTCTGCCGATGAGTGATCTGGTCCAGGAGGGGAATATCGGCCTGCTTCAAGCGGCGACGCGGTTCGAGCCTGAGCGCGAGATTCGCTTTTCGACCTATGCGTCTTGGTGGATTCGTTCGGCAATGCAGGACTTCGTGCTTCGCAACTGGTCGATCGTGCGCACCGGCACGACGGCCGCGCAAAAGGCTCTGTTCTTCAACTTGCGTCGTATCCGGGCCAAATACGCACGTGAAATGGAGGGCTGGCTGAGCGACGAAAGCAAGTACAAGATCGCTCACGAAATGCGGGTCAAGAAGACCGACGTCGATGAAATGGAAAAGCGGCTCTCCACCGGCGATCAATCGCTCAACGCCCCGGTCAGCGACCTCGGCGAAGACGAATGGCTGGGCTTTCTGGCGGACGGCGGACCGACGCCCGAGGACATGGTGATCAGCGCCCGCGACGGTGCCACGCGTTCAGCCTGGCTCGCCGAAGCCCTCGGCGAGCTGTCGGAACGGGAGCAGACGATCGTTCGTGAACGGCGCCTGCGTGAAAAGCCGATCACTCTGGAGGCGCTGGGCCACCAGCTCGGAATCAGCAAGGAACGGGTGCGCCAGATCGAGCACAAGGCATTGGGGAAGTTGCGGACGTCGATGATGGCACGATGCGGCGAGTCGGCCGCGGCCTGAGCCGGCGGTAACAGGCGCGGACGCTCAGTCCAGCAGTTCGAGCTGCTCCGGGTGGTCGAGCTCGATCATCGGGCCGTTGTAGCGCTTTAGCCAGCCGCGCACCCGCACCCGGTGTCCGGCCAAAGCCGCCAGATCGATATGCGCGGCGTCGAATCGGTCTCGGTCGCGCCCGGCCACGGTCACGGTAAAGTCGGTCCGCCAATCGGGGCCGAAATTCAGGTAGGCGCGACCGCGCACGATTGCCGCGTCAACGACCCGGCCTTCGACCAGTTGAAAACTGTCGTTCGCCCCGCGCAGGTCGCCGGCGTCCCGAATCCAATAGAATGGATGGGCCCAGATGCCCCGCCCGGCGCGGCGCGCCTGATCTTCTCTGGCCAGCATGTCGGCGATTCGCGCCCGGTTATCGGCGAACGAATAGACCCGCGCCATGCCCCGCTCCAGGAGCGCGCCCTGCACCCAGAGCCCATCGTCGCGAATCAGATGGGCGAGCCGGCGGCCGTGACGGTCGCGGCGCCGACCGCCGTAAGCCAGCGTCACAATGCGCTCCGACGCCAATGCTTCGAGAGCCGCCTTGGCCTGGGGACCGAGCGGCCAGGGTTTGAACCCGGCCCGGCCCAGAGCCAATTTCGGCGCCTGAATACCGACCAGGCGCACCGACGCGCCGCTGTCGAGAATCACCGTGTCGCCATCGACCACCGCCGCCACCCGATCCGATTCACCGGTCACCAGCACCTCGCCGGCGAAAGCTGGCGCCAGAGTCGCCGTTGCCGCCAGAGCCAGGCGAATCAGAATTCCAAGGCCGCGCATCGCGATGCCAGGATGACCCAATCGCCTTGGATTTCCAAGGCGGCGATCACGGCCCGACCGCGTCCGTCCCGCACGTTTCGGATCTGACGGGTCGGCGCTTTGCCAACCACATGGCTCGCCGTTACACTAGGCCCGGCCTCGGGCACGGCCGACCATCGCGCCCGCCGTTCAGAATTCAGCGCGACCCCAATGACTGGGAACGACCTCAATCCGCTTTACCCCGAGATCGAACCTTACGCCACCGGCCGGCTGGCGCTCGATTTGCCCCACGAGATGTACTGGGAGCAATGCGGGGCACCGGAGGGTGTCCCGGTGCTGTTCCTCCATGGCGGCCCAGGGGCCGGGGCCACGGCCGCCAATCGCCGGTTCTTCGATCCGGACCACTACCGCATCGTCGTCTACGACCAGCGCGGCGCCGGCCGCTCGACCCCGCTCGGCGCGCTCGACGGCAACACCACGCCCAAGCTTGTCGCCGACATCGAGGCCCTGCGCCGCGCCCTTGACATCGCCGGCTGGGTGGTGTTCGGCGGCTCCTGGGGATCGACCTTGGCGCTCGCCTATGCCGAGGCCCATCCCGAGCGCTGCCTGGCGCTGGTGCTGCGCGGCGTGTTTCTGTGCCGAGAAGAGGAGATCGACTGGTTTCTCAACGGCATGGGCCGCTTTTTTCCCGAGGAATGGCAGGCCTTCGCCGGTCACCTGCCCGAGGCCGAGCGTGCCGACCTGCTGGCCGGCTACCATCGCCGGCTGATCGACCCGGACCCGGCCGTCCACATGCGCGCCGCCCACGCCTGGAGCCGATGGGAGGGCGCCTGCTCGACCCTGGTGCCCAGCACCGAGACCATGGCCGAATTCGCCCGCGACAACATGGCTCTTGGTCTGGCCCGCATCGAAGCCCATTATTTCGTCAATGATATTTTCTTGGGCCACAACCAGCTTCTCGACCGGATCGACCGGATGCGCGCGATCCCCGGATACATCGTCCAGGGCCGTTACGACATGGTCTGCCCGATCGCCACCGCCGACACCCTCGCCCAGGCCTGGCCCGAGGCCGAATACACCATCGTCGCCGCTGCCGGCCATTCGTCGATGGAGCCCGGTATCCGCTCGGCGTTGATCGCGGTCACCGACCGGCTGCGCGACAACGGTCTGGGCCGCGCGCCGGCGCCCGGTGGCTGAGCCGATGGCGAGACTGACGGGGAGTCTGGGCTGCCTGGCCGCCATGGCGATCATGGCCGGCCTCCAGGCCCCGGCGCGCGCCGATGGAGAGCCCGATTTCGTGACCATCGGCGGCGGCGGATTCGATGTCAACGACAACGAAACCGCGGCCCAATTGGAGCTCCAGTTCCGGCTCAACAACCGGTTTTGGATCTTCAAACCGCAAGTGGGTCTGTTCGTCACCTCCGAGGCCGCGTTTTACGCCTATGCCGGCATCCTGACCGACGTGTTCTTCGGCCGCCGGCTGGTGATCTCGCCGAGCTTCTCGGTCGGCGCACATCACGAGGGGGACGGCAAGGAACTGGGCGGGCCGCTCGAGTTCCGCTCGGCAATCGAGTTCGCTTGGCGCTTCGACGACCGCTCCCGCCTCGCCATCCAGGGCGGCCATATATCCAACGCTAGTATTTACGACGCCAACCCCGGGACCGAGTTCCTGATGCTCAACTACTCGATCCCGACCGACGTGTTCTCGCGCTGACGCGGCGACCATCATGAGCGATTACCCGTTCGCGCCGCTGATCGAGACCTTGCCGTCGACCGTTCCGTTTGTCGGCCCGGAAGCGCAGGAGCGGGCGCGGGGCCGGGTGTTTCGAGCCCGGATCGGCGCCAATGAAAGCGTCTTCGGGCCGTCTCCGAAAGCCCTCGCGGCGATGCGCGAGGCGGCGGCGCAAGCGTGGATGTACGGCGATCCGGAAAATCACGACATGAAGGTGGCGTTGGGCGCGGTTCATGGCATCCCACCGGAGAATATCGTGGTCGGGGAAGGAATCGACGCCCTGCTCGGCTACACCGCCCGTCTGTTCATCGAGCCGGGCATCGCGGTCGCGACGTCGCTGGGCGCCTATCCGACCTTCAATTTTCACGTCGCCGGTTTCGGCGGGCGCCTGGTCACGGTGCCCTATCGGGACGATCGCGAGGACCCCGAGGCCTTGCTCGACCTGGCGCGACGGGAGCGGGCGCGCCTGATTTACCTGGCCAATCCGGACAACCCCATGGGCACCTGGTCGGACGCCGCGCGCCTGGCGCCGATCATCGCGAAAATTCCGGAGCAAGCGATCTTGTTGCTGGACGAAGCCTATGGCGATTTCGCCCCCGCCGGTACACTGCCACCGATTGATATCACGACGCCGCGGGTGCTGCGCTTTCGGACCTTTTCCAAGGCCCATGGCATGGCCGGCGCGCGCATCGGTTACGCCATCGGCGCGCCCGACCTGATCCAGAGCTTCGACAAGATTCGCAACCATTTCGGCGTCAGCCGCATGGCCCAGGCGGGCGCCCTGGCGTCGCTGGAGGATCGCGACCATTTGACTTGGGTAGCTGGAGAAGCCGCCCTGGCCCGAGACCGCATCGCCGCGATCGCGTCGGACAACGGCCTTCGGGTGGTGCCTTCGGCGACCAATTTCGTCGCTCTCGATTGCGGGCGCGACGGCGCCTTCGCCCGCCGGGTCATGGCCGAGCTGATCGGGCGCGACATTTTCGTGAGGATGCCGGGGGTGGCGCCGCTCGATCGCTGCATTCGGGTCAGCGCCGGCCGCGCCCCGGACCTGGCGTTACTGGAATCGGCGCTGCCCGAGGCCCTCGCCGCCGCCGAACGCGACGGCGATCGGCCGGATTGAGATTGACGGCCGGGCCAATCGGTCGAAAAACACCGGGGTCCGGATTTCGATGCTTTCGCGCGGGGTCGCGCCCGTGCGCGGCTCGTTGGTCCCGCGCCGCCGGTCGCGGCCGGCGCCGGCCTCCTTGACCGGCGCCACCGGCCTCTGATCGACGCCGGCCGAGAACCGCAACCGCGCCGTCACCGAACCCCTAAGGGAATGGTCGAGCACGGTTTCGACGAATATCTCTCCCTTCCACGGCCATTTCCAGCAAGGTCGGGAATCATATTGGGAAGTGCCGCTCCAAAAAACCGCCTTGGTCGCATGCCATAGAGGCGCTAACATATGTCAAGTCCGCCAGTCCGAACCGCGGATATCTTGCATGATGGCCATGGGAGTCGCACCGTTACGGCTCCCGAACCAGAGGCGCAAGGTAGCGGGAGCGGTCAGGCGGACGAGACAACGTGATGGGCGCGGATGATCCGGTGGGCGCATTTCGAGACGATAACGTCCTTCGCGCGCGGCCATACTGCGACGACGGCGGTGATCGGATTCGTTGCCGGCGTGATGGTTTGGGGCGCCTTCAACTGGAGCCTGGAAATATCCAACACGGAAACCTTCTGCATCTCTTGCCACGTCATGAAAGAGAACCCGTGGCCGGAATATCGCAAGACTCGCCATTACGCCAATCGCACCGGCGTAAGGGCGTCTTGTCCCGATTGCCATGTGCCGAGGGAATGGATTCACAAGGTGGTCCGCAAGGTCCGCGCCACCGGAGAACTGTACCATTGGCTGATCGGCTCCATCGACACGCGCGAGAAGTTCGAAGCCCGTCGGCCTTTTTTGGCCGAGCAGGTCTGGGCGAGCATGGTGGCGACCGATTCGCGCGAATGCCGAAATTGTCACGGCATCGAGTCCATGGCCGCGGAGGCCCAGACGCCCGGCGCCTACGCCATGCACCAATTGGCGGCGGCCTGGGAAAAAACCTGTATCGACTGCCACCAGGGCATCGCCCACGACCCGCCACGGGAATTCGATGCGGATGACGTGATGGATGCGCTCCATGATCGGATGGATGACGAAAAGATCGAATGCGAACTGTGCCACGAAAAAATGGGCCGGCCGCCACCGGGCGATGACTGGGACTGACGAGACCGCTTGCCGGCGAACGCTTTGGTCGGCACGGGCGGATAACAACGAGGAGACGGATATGGGCGCTCTCAGGAAAGTCTTTTATGGGCTTGCGGGCCTGGCTTGGCTGGTGTTGGCCACCCCCGTTCACGCCGACACGGCATCGTCGGCGACCCTCAGGGAAGGCCAAAAATTGTTCACCGAGAATTGCGCACCCTGCCACCAAGAGGACGCGATCGGCGCGCCCGGCATCGCACCGTCATTGACCAATCAGGAGTTGCTGAGCATCTCGTCGGACAAGTTCCTGGAGGCGACCATCCGCGACGGCCGGCTCGATACCGGCATGCCGCCCTTCGCCCATCTGGGCCGGTCCAAGGTCCGCGCCATTGTCGCCTATTTGCGGGCCCATGCCCAACGCCCCAGCCTGGCCGAGGAAGTGGATGCGGAACCCGATGCCTACGGCGATCCCCGCCTCGGCAAGCTGTGGTACGACAATATCTGCTCAACCTGCCATGGGTTGGATGGCAATGGCTATTTCGCCGGCGGCACCGGCACCGCGATCGGCCTGCCGGGTTTCCTGGACAAGGTCTCCGACGGCTTCATTCGCGAGACGATCAGGACAGGGCGCTCCAACACCCGCATGCGCGGATTCCTGGGGCCGGGAGCACTGGCCAACCTGTCCGAACGGGAGATCGACGACATCATCGTTTACTTGCGCGGCCTGGGCGAAAGGTATCCGGAGGAGTAGATCATGAAACGCATCAAGCGGGCGCTGACACGCCGGGATTTTCTGAAGACCAGTGCTTTCGTTTCCGGCGCCGCCGCCGGCACAGGACTGATGATCGGCGCCAATCCGGAGTTGGAATCGTCCTCCGCCCAGGCCCAGGAGTCGGAGGCCGGGCGCACCACCGCGATCGCCCAATGTCCCTATTGCGGGGTCGGCTGCGGCACCATCATTCAGGTCGAGAACGGCAAGATCGTCTCGATGCGGCCCGACAAGGACCATCCGACCAATTACGGCCTGCAGTGCATCAAGGGCCTGACCGCCGCCGAGCCGATGTATGTCGACCGGATGGAGGGCGATTCCTACGTCCGTAAGGACGTGTGGGAGGAATGGAACAAGCCGGACCACGGCGATCTCGAATTCATCACCGAAAGCAAGGGCTCGTTCGACGAGGAGCATTTCCTGCGCGTGCCCTATGAGCAGGCCTCCGACATGGTCGCCCACAAGATCGCCCATCTGGCCAAGACTCACGGCGGCAATTCGATCGCGCTCTACGGGTCCGGGCAATTGACCATGGAGGGCCAGTATCTCGAGAACCTGTTCCTGAAAGGGATTCTCGGCTCGAACACCATCGAGGCCAACGCCCGCATGTGCATGACCTCGGCGGTCACCGGCTATTTCGCGACCCTGGGCTCGGATACGCCGCCGCTGGCCTACGAGGATATCGAAATCTGCGACATGATCATGCATTTCGGCCACAATGCGCGCGAATCCCACCCGATCATTTTCTGGCGCGCCGCCGACCATAAGAGAAAAACTAACATTCCCACGGTCGTGGTCGATCCGAGGCGCACCGGCACGGTGATGGGTTACGAGGACATCAATCCCGACAATTCGGTCCACGTTCCGATCCTGAACGGCGACATCAGTTTCCTGAACGCCATCGCCCACGTGCTCCTGGAAGAGCATGAGGACGTGATCGACTGGGATTTCCTCAAGAATCACACCGCCGGGTGGGAGACCTATGTCGAAGGGGTGCGCGCCGAGTATAGCCCCGAGCAGGTTCAGGACCGCATGGGCGGCCCCAATCACGACGTCTCGCCGGCGATGATCCGCGAGGTCGCGGGCCTGTTCGCCGACGCCACCCGCAAGCGGCTCGCGCGCAGCAAGGGCGAGCAAAGCGACAAGGGTTATGGCGGCGTCATCATCATGTGGGGCATCGGCTACAACCAGCATGTCCATGGCCAGCACAACGTCATCTCGATCATCAACCTGCTGACCCTGACCGGCAATCTGGCCAAGCCCGGCTGCGGGCCATTCTCCATGACCGGACAACCCAATGCCATGGGCGAACGCTTCACGGGCGGGCTGACCGGGCGGCTGCCGTTCAATCAGCCGCTCAACAACGATGCTCACCGAAAGCAAATGGCGGAGGCTTGGGGGGTGCCCGAGCAGAACCTGATCGACGCCATGAACTCGAAGAATCCGGGCTATGCCGTGGGCATGATGGAGCGCGCCCTCAAGGACGAGGTCAAGGCCATGTTCCTGGTCTATGCCACCCATATAGACCTGCCCGACCAGCACAATCTGGTGCGCCCGGCGCTGACCAAGGCCTTTGTCATCGCCCAGGAAATCTATCGCCACGCGCCCAACAATCTTTACGCGGACGTGATTTTTCCGGCGGCGACCTGGGGCGAGGTTGCCGGTATCTACATCAGTTCGGAACGGCGCCTCAATATCTGCGAGAAAGCCGCCGAACCGCCGCCCGGCTGCCGCCCGGACATGGATATGGTGATCGACAAGGCCAAGGAGATCGGCATCCTTCTGGGGCTCGATATGGCCAAGGCTCTGCCTTACGAGCGCAAGGACGACGGCTTCTACGATCCGGAGGAAGTCTTCCGCGACATCATCCGGGCTTCGGCCGGCACCGACACGGACCTGAGTGGTATCCTGGAGGTCGAGAAGCTTGACGGCACGTCGCCCTACACCCAGCTTACGGATCTGCGCGGCATCCAATGGCCGGCGCCGACTTACCAGAGCGCCCAGAACGGCGGCACCAAACGCCGCTTCATGCTCCAGGAAGGCTCATGGGAAAACCGTCCCTACGGCTATTTCCGCACCAAGGACGGCCGCGTCCATATGAAGTTCTGCCAGCAGGACTATTCGGAGCGCGAAAAATGGACCCGACAGTTGATGGAGTTCGGGGTCGCGGAAGACCATTACACCATCGATCACATAGACCTGATGGTCCTGGCCCGCGACAAGGGCCTCACGCCCGACATTCCGGACGAGGATTTCCGGGGCACGCGCTGGGACAAGGTGCCCAAGGACAAGTACCCCTACTGGATGGGTCTCGGCGTGGTCTACGAGCATTTCCATACCGCCAAGTCCAACCGCAGCCCGACCACGCGCCGGCTGGTGCCGGAGATGTATGTCGAGATGCACCCCGACGACGCCGCTGATCTGGGCATCGAGGACGGCGACAAGGTCCGCGTCATCACCCGGCGCGGTTCGCTCGAGGCGCGGGCTCAGGTCGGCACCAACAGCCTGGTCAAGCCGTCCCGCAACAACGTGCCGCGCGGCTACATGTTCGGACCTTGGAACCTGTCGGTGGCGGACAGCGCCGATCCGAAGAAAAACAAATGGCTGGCCAACGCCATTACCAGCCGCATCTGGGACCCGGTGTCCGGCCAGGTGGATTTCAAGAAGAGTGCCGCCCGGATCGAGAAAATCTAGCGCCGCCGGCGCTCCGGTGGCCGCCAGCCGGATGCGGCGCAGGAGATTCCTGAAAGGACTCGGTGCCGGCTTGGCGGCGATGCTGGCCCCGGGCCGGGCGCGGGCCGCCCGGTTGCGCGCCGATCTCAGATATTTGCGCCCGCCCGGCGCCCTGCCCGAGGACGAATTCCTGAGCCGCTGCATCCGATGCGGCCAGTGCGGTGAATCCTGCCCCAACCGCTGCATCAAATTTTTCGGCTTCACCAACGGCTTGGCGAGCCTCGACTCGCCTTACATCATCCCGCGCGACAAGGGCTGCATTCTGTGCATGAAATGCGGCGATGTCTGCCCGACCGGCGCCATCCAGCCGATTCCGCGTGCCGCGGAGGCAATCCTCGCGAGGGTCAAGATGGGCCGGGCCCGGGTCGATGAGAGCCTGTGTCTGTCCTTCCAGGGCAAGACCTGCGGCGTCTGTTACCGGGCTTGCCCGCTACCCGATATCGCGATTTCCGTCGGCCATCTCGAGCAGCCCCACGTCACTGACCAATGCGTCGGCTGCGGCTTGTGCGAGCGGAGCTGCATTCAAATGCCCCAGGCGATTCGCATCGTTCCAGACCACGGATAGGCGCCATGCCCGCGGACCCCGGCACCCGGCATCCGGGACCTTTCTTCCTGTGGCGCCATTTGAACAAACTGCGCTGGATGACCTTGAGCACCGTGGTCGCCATGCTGGTGCTGTTGCCGGCCCTCCACGTCTACCAAACCTATGTCGCGGCCCATGCCTACGACCTGCTGTCGCCCTCGGAACGCCGGCTCTACGACGTGATGGAGGGGCTGACGGCGCCGTTCGTGGACGATCCGGCGGAGGCACTGGACGCGATCAAGGGCACCACTTGGTCGGGGAGCTTCTGGGGTCTGAAACTGTCGGACCCGCTGGCCGCGCTGAGCCAGACCGCGGCCGGGCGCGGCGTGCATGGACCGCTTCTGCTCACCGCATTGATTCCGCTCGTCTTTACGCTGCTGCTCGGGCGCTTTTTCTGCGGTTGGCTGTGCCCGGCGACATTCTTCTACGAACTCAATTCCAACCTTGCCGCATGGTTGGGCTGGGCCGGACTCAAACTCGGCGACCGGCGCCTCGACCGGCGGATCAAATACGGCGTGCTCGGGTTGGGCCTGGCGCTGTCGGCGGCGACCGGATCGGTGCTGATGGCGGCGGTCTATCCCCCGGCCGTGATCGGCCGCGAAATCTATTACGCGGTGGCGGCGGGAGGCTTCGGCGCCGGCACCGTCTATTTCCTGGCTACCCTCGCCTTCGATCTGCTCGTGGCGCGGCGTGGCTTTTGCCGCTATCTGTGCCCCGGTGGCGCACTTTATGCTTTGCTTGGCCGCGCCCGGCTGGTGCGCATCCGGCGTCTGGTCGCGCGGTGCAACGACTGCGCCAAATGCAACGCGGTCTGCGAGTTCGGCCTCGATCCGATGGGCGACCGCTTCGGCGCCGACTGCACCAATTGCGCGGCCTGCATCGCGATCTGCCCGACCGACGCCATGACCTTCGTCCTCCGGCCCACCGACGTCCCCGACCAGGGGCCGGGACATCGGGGCCGGCGCCACCGCGGCGAATACGAGATCGCGCCCAAACCCATTGCCGAAGGGAAAGCCGCGGCATGAGGGACGGGCCGTGACCAGACCGAAGATCAACGTCCGACAACTGGCGGACCCCGCGTTGTGGCGCCTGGGCCTGGTGCTGCTGGTGGCGAGCGCCTGGCCGTGGCCCGTGGACCCGGCGCTCGGGCATCATATTCTGGGCCGTCCCGCCTACGATCTCGACGCCGATTCCAATACCCCGCCGAGCATGAACGGCGAGGCCCAGATCGGCGCCTATATCGTGACCTACATGCTGTTTCCGGCTTTCCCCGAACCGCAAAAACCCGGGCGGATCAGCTTCTATGCGGCGCGGATCGACGATGGCACACCGTTTCAGGGCCAAGTCACCTTCACGGTCCGCGATGATTCTTGGTTGTCTTGGCTGGGTCTGGGCATGGACGGCCCGGAGCGGACGCTCGGGGTCCAATCGCCGGATGACAACATTTTCCGCCAGCGCTTCCGGTTCCACGATGCCGGCGACTACATCGTCACGGTCGCGTTCGAGGCCGGCGGCGAGCCTTACATCATCGATTTTCCGGTGCGGATCGGCGAGCCGATGCCCGTGGGTCCAATCGGCGCCGGCATCGGTCTGCTGCTGATCGCAGGGCTCGCGGTCAGCCTGATCCAGCGTCGGCGCGCGGCGACGGCCAAGATTCGAAGCGCGCTCAGCCGACCGCGCGAAACATGAAACCGCGATGAAACGGCGGGATTTCCTGAAGTTCGGCGCCGGCAAGACCGCCGAGGCCGCCGCCCAGGCGTTTGGCGGCACCTTGTCGGCACCTGGCGGAAACTGGCTCCGGCCACTATTCGCCGTGGCCGAGGACGACTTCCTCGGCGCCTGCAGCCGCTGCGATGCCTGTATCGAAGCTTGCCCGCACGGCGTGCTGTTCCCACTGCCGGCGCGGCTCGGGACCGCGGTGGCCGGAACCCCGGCCATGGATCTGCTCAACCGGGGCTGCCACCTGTGCGCCGACTGGCCCTGCGCCCGGGCCTGCACAGACGGAGCCCTCGGGCCACCCGATCCGGACACGAATGGGTCGTTCGCGCGGGTGGTGCTGGCTCGCGCCTGGATCGACACGGACGCCTGCCTGCCCTATGCGGGACCCGAATGCGGTGCCTGCGCATCGTCCTGTCCGGTCCCCGGTGCGCTCCATTGGCTGGACGGGACCAAGCCGGTCATCGATCCCCAAGTCTGCACCGGCTGCGCGCTCTGCCGGGAGGCGTGCATTGTCGAGCCCAAGGCGGTCCGGTTGGCAGCTCCGCCGCCCAATCCATCGCCATCGCCATCGCCACCATCCCGCCGATCGTGACCCCGGCGACGGAAGCGGGTTATGTTGGTGGGCGCCATGGGATGCTTCCACTGAAGGGGAGGACTCGCACATGTCCCACAAGACACTGACCGGCCCGGGCATCGGGCTGGCCCTGGCGGCGGCTCTGGCCCTGGCGCCGGCGCCGGCGCTCGCCGATCTGATGATCGTTGGCGGCGACAACAAGATTGGCTTCGACGATACCGGCGTCAAACTCCTGGCGCCCGGCAATGATGTGGTTTCGGTGATCGACATCGGCACCGATCCGGAATCGCCACGGATCATCGCCAATCTGGCGCTGATGAATTCGTTGTTCGGGCCGCCGACCAACTTGGTGATCACGCCCGATGAGCGCCTGGCGCTGGTCGCCAATGCCATGAAATGGGTGGCGGACGGCGACGGCTGGAAGCCAAAGCCCGACAACCGCATCCACGTGATCGACCTGAGCGGTGATCGGCCACGGCTGATCGATACCGTGGTTGTCGATCGCCAGCCCTCGGGCATGGCCATCAATCGAAAGGGCGATCTGGCGCTCGTCGCCCATCGCGCCGGCAATTCGATCGGCGTGTTGGCGATCGAGGGCCGGACGGTCCGCCTGATCCAGACCGTCGAGATCGGCGAGCAGGTCGCGGCGGTCGCGATCGCGCCCGATGGGCGCCGGGCGCTGGTTGCCAAGTTTCCCGGCCACAAGATCGCCGTCCTCGACATCGCCGACGGCCGGGTGAGCCATGACCCCGCCCTCGACATGCCCGTGGGTTTGTGGCCCTACAACATCAAGATCACCCCCGACGGGACTCTCGCGCTCAGCGCCGACAACGGCAACAAGGGCCGCTCGGACGGCCATGTCGATACCGTCAGCGTCATCGACCTGACCACGACCCCGCCCCGGGTCATCGACCGAGTGGTGGTCGGCGACGCACCCGAAGGCCTGGCGATCAGCCCGACCGGCCGGATCGCGGTCGCGATATTGCTGCGAGGCAGCGCCGCGGTACCGCCCGAGTCCTGGTTCTACAACCGCAACGGCAGCGTCGTGGTGCTCGAAATCGACGGCAAATCAGTCCGCCGAATCGGCGAGATCGAGGTTGGCGGCCTTCCCGAAGGCGTCGTATTCAGCCCCGACGGCAGCCATATCTACATCGGCAATTTCGTCGACTCCAACATCTCGATCCTGAAAGTCGACGGCACCGAGGTCACCAACACCGGCAGGACCCTCGCCCTCCCCGCCCCGCCCGGGTCCATGCGCGGCACCACGCCGTAGAGGGCGGCCGCGACCCGGTCCGCGACCGCCAGCCGCGACGTGATCGGAGCGTTCCTTTGGCAACTATTTCTTGGAGCGCGGGTAGCGCCTGCTCGCGCCGCTCGATCAGGTCCCGGAAGTGGTTATCGAGGTTGCCATGCCGCGCGATGAGGCGATCCCGAATTTCCGTGGCGATCTCGCCGCCTGGCCGAGGCGCCGGCGGGGCAAGTATCCCAAGCCCACCGACTGGGTCGAGGTCCACATCGGGGAGACCCTCGCCTTCTACCGGCTCCGCGCGCAGGGGACTCAGCCGCCGCCGGCCTATTCCGCGCTCGCCGCCTCCGCCACCTCGGGTTGGAGAAGATCGGCGACCGGCGTGGTCAGCCAGCCCTCGGCCCGCTTCCGCCAATAGAGGTCGCTCAGCCGGCCGGTCGTGAGTCCGGGCGCGCCGTTGGCCACGGCCTGGTCGCTGACCCGCGTGACCGGGATCACGCCGCCGCCCGTGGACGACAGAAACACCTCGTTGGCGCCCCTCAAGTCCTCGGCCGTGAGGTCGGCGGTGGCCGCCTCGAGGCCGGCCATCGCGCACAGATCGAACACCGTCCGCCGGGTGATGCCTTCGAGGAGGTTGTCGCCCGGGGTCACGACTTGGCCGTCCCGGACGATCCAAACGTTGAAGCCCGGCCCCTCGGTGATGAAGCCGTCGGTCGACAGCAGCACCGGGGCGTCGGCGCCCGCGTCGAGGGCCTCGAACTGGGCGCGGGTCAGATCCATGCGATTGAAATTCTTGGCCCGCTGGTTGATCGCCGCATCGGGCGCCCGACGGGTCTCGGCGATCCATAAGTGAGCGCCGGTCTCGACCCGATCCTTGGGCACGATCCAGTAATAGGGAACCGCATAGGCGATGAATTCGTTCTCCGCGGTCCGCGGATCGCCGAACGCTATGCCGCCGGCGTAGCGCCCGCGCGTGCACAATATGTAGATCACGGAATTGGCAAACCCGGCGCGATCGACGCATTGCGCCATGATCTGGCGAATCTCGTCGTCCGAGACAGGCGGGGTCACCCGGATAGTGTCACAGGAATCGTGAAACCGCGCCAAATGATCGTCGAGGCGAAAGAATGCGCCGTCCCACACCGAGACCGCGTCGAACACCACGTCGCTCTTGGTGAACGCCGGATCGAGGATCGGGATCGTGGCCTCGTCGACGGGCATGTAACGCCTGTTGCAATACGCGATTCCGGCGGATTCGGACATTGTCGGACCCTCCCCTCGAGGCCAGTTCCATCCCTCCGGAGACGGTAAGCCCGGGGGGGCCGGCCGGTCAATACCGGCGCCGCGAGCACCGAGGCACTGGTGGATTTCGCGCTCTCCCGGATGGAATGGTGATGGGGTTTCGATGAGTGCACCATTTGAAGCTCGGGTTTGCCCGTCCTGTCGAATCAGGCGGCGGGTCAAACGGGATTAGCGACCGATCTCTTGGGCCGCGACCATCACATGGCGAGCGTAGCGGTAGTCGCGGATCTTTCTCACTTGAGCCCGCCGCCACTCGATCAGCACGAAATAGGTGGCCGGGGCCGAGGGCTCGCCAGGGTCGTGGACGAGGATCGCGGGCCGACCCTCGAGCGATCCTTCGCCGAAGCGCCAATCGTCGATCCGGCTATAGTTCGTGAAGTACTGGCCGACTTTCGCCGCACCTTGTTTTCGCACCCGCCCGACCAGATCGAGCTCGACGTCGGCGGCAAGCATGGCGCGCACCGCATCAAAATCATGGGCGTTGAAACGCTCGACATATTCGGCGAGCAAGCCGGCCTCGCGCGCCTGGAGCGCCGCGGGCGGCTCCGTTATGTCGGCGCCCGACAACGCGCGCAACGAGGCACGGCCGCGGTGCAGCGCCGCTTTGACCGCGGATAAGCTGGCGCCATGGATTTCGTCGATTTCCGTCAGCGAATAGCCCATCACGTCCTTGAGAAACACGGCGCTGCGTTGCAGTGGCGAGAGGCGGAGAAAAAGCGAAAGCGCAATTCGCGTCATCTCCCTGGTCTCGAGCGGAGAGTCGGTTTCGGCGATCGGGGTCTCGTCTTCCAGCCGCTCGCCATGGTGCCGACCCATCCGGCGGAGATGGTCGATCGATTGATTGTGGGCGACGCGAAACAGCCATGACCGCCAGTTGGTGACCCCGGCGCCCCCCTTGCCGGCATCGTAGGCCTTGATCAAGGTGTCCTGCACGATGTCCTCGCCGTCGATGACCGAGCCGGCGATGCGCGCGCAGTAGCGCAACAATTGCGGACGCAGATTTCGGATCAGTGCGTCCAACGTCGCGGTTTCGGCGCCCGAGTCACCGGTTTCGGCGCCACCGTCCCGAGACATGTCCGGCGCCTACGCCCGGTCACGCCGGCGCGTTCGCGCCTGCTTATCCATCGACAAGCCGGTAACTGCCGACAAGCTCCAATTCGACCGCCGCCGGCGGCTCGTCGCACCGCTCTCGGATGTCCGCGGTGAACGCCTGGAATGCCGGCGTCTCCGAGAGCGGATTCGTGCCGTCAGCGGTATCGACAGAGGCGACATGGACGAATGACACGCCATCCGGCATCCGGAACGAAGCATAGCGCAATCCCTCGGGCCGAGACTGGCTCAACGCTTCAAACACCCGGTCGATGTATTGGCGATTTTCGTCAATCCGGCCCGGCTTGACCTTATAGCGCACCATAACCGTTTTCATCACAGAGTCCTTTCCAAATGAGCGGTGTTCGCCCAAGTCCGATCTCGGCGTTCGGCGCCGGGTTCGATGATTGCCCCGGTCAGTGATTGCCCCGGTCAGTTATTGCCCAGGAACCCGGCCACCTCTCCCACCAACCCCGCCTCGGACCGTCGGATCATTTCCTGCTCGGCTTGCCCGACCGGCACGATGATCATGCCGTGCGGTCCGACGTTGTTGATCCAGGGAAGCCATCCGCCCCCGCGATTGGGAATGGTGTCCTGCTCCTCATTGGTCAAATTTGGCGCGTAGAACATGAAATGCGGCGGATAATTCCAGACGCCGCCCTTGCCGTCGGGAATATTGAGCACCGGAGAGATCATGTAGGACAGGCCGGTCCGCGCCGGCGCGCGGTAGCTCCCGTTCGCGAACGCGGTCTGAATCCGCTCGCGAATCTGGGCCGGGGAGAGGCCTTCTTCACGCATTCGAGCGCTGTCGAAATGGAGCGGCGCCATCGCGCCCATGCCTTCCTCATCGAGGCAGATCGGAATCAGCGTATCGGCGGACTGCACGTCAAAGCGCGCGACCGTGCGAATGACGAAGCAGGTGAAATGGTTGGTCGCGGCCTTGACCCCGACGTAGCCTCCGCGACGCAACACATGCACGCCGGCCCCCGCGCGCAGAGTTTCGGGCGCCGCGCTCAGGGCGAGGGCGACTTCCAGTGGTTCGGGAAGCAGCCGCGGCAGCGCGTCGGCGGCGTGAGAGGGCGGCATCACGAAGCAGCACCATGCAAACAGCACGAACGGAATCGTCAGGCTGGGCAAGGTTTCTCGGACATCGAAATTCATCGTCATACTCCCTGGTTCGATACCGCCGACCGGTGACATCGTGCCCCGCCGCGCGAGGCCGTTCGATGCCGGCGGCGCGCGTTCGCCAAAGTCCGGCGCGCCGTGACCGGCGGAGGTCTCATGTCGTAGACGAAACGCGAGGCCAAAAAGATGCGCCCCAGACCGCCAGTGCCCCGAATCAATCCGGCCATGGGCCGAACAACCCGTTGACGAAGTCGGCTCTGGACGAAGTCGGCTTGGCCTGATTCCCCCGGTTTGCGATTTGGCCCGGGGATTCGGCGATCGGGTCGATCGATGCCGGCGCCAACGTCGGCCGACGCTGTCACCCGGACTCGAAACGCCCTTGCTTGGCGGGGCGGAACATCACCGGTAAGCGGATTGAATGGCGGTGTTGCGAAGCCTGTCCGGGTGGACAAGGCCGACCGGCCCGCGGCCCGTTATTCGCCCCGCCAGACGGGGGGGCGTTTGTCGATGAACGCCGTGATTCCTTCCTCGGCGTCGCGCGCCATCAGGTTTTCGGTCATGACCCGGCTGGCATAGACGTAGGCCTCCTCGAGATCGAGCTCGATCTGGCGATAGAACGCGTCCTTGCCGATGGCGATCGCCAATGGCGATTTGCCGGCGATGTGACCGGCGAGGCGCCCGACCTCGTCGTCGAGGCTCTCGGGTGCGACGACCCGGTTGATCAGGCCGATCTCGCGGGCACATTCGGCGCTGATCGCGTCGCCGGTCAGCAGCATCTCCATCGCCGCCTTGCGCCCGACCGCGCGGCTGAGCGCGACCATCGGGGTCGAGCAGAACAGGCCGATATGAACGCCCGGGGTCGCGAAGGAGGCTTCGGTCGAGGCCACCGCCAGGTCGCAGGTGGCGACCAGTTGGCAGCCGGCGGCGGTGGCGAGGCCGTGAACCCGCGCGATCACCGGTTTGGGCAATCGGGTGATGGTGATCATCACCCGCGCGCACTGGGCCAGCAGCGATTCATAGATTTCGCGGCTTCGGTTGGCGCGAATCTCCTTGAGATCGTGACCGGCGCAGAACGCCGGGCCATTGCCGGCCAGCACCACCGCCCCGACCGTGCGATCGGCGGCGATGGCGTCCAGTTCAACCTGGAGCGCCGCCAGCATGGCTTGGCTCAAGGCGTTGCGAGCACCTGCCCGGTTCAAGGTCAGGGTCGCGACCCCGTCTCGGTCAGCGCGCAAAAGAATCCCGGGTTCGGCGCGTGAAGCGGCAACGGCGGCGCTCATCTTGGTCTCCTCGGTTGGACCCGGAGCCGGACAGCCCCAGGATTATATAGACAACCCGTCGGGCTCGTACAGGCCGCCAATCGGCGCCCAATTCTCCCTGGCGCCCCTCATCGGCCCTTGTAGAATAGCCCATGCCCGAACCCTAGACAGCGAGCGAGCCGGAGATGACCGCAGCCCAGCAGACCACCGACGGGGCCACCCTTGCCGTGACCGCGGCTTATGACGGCAGCCCGATCACCGAACTGGACCAGAACGACGTGGCCGCCGTGACCGCGGCCATGGCGACCGCGGACGCCCTGTTCCACGACCGTGGCCAATGGCTGGCCCTGCCCCGGCGTATCGAGATTCTGCGCGCGACCGCCGAGATCATGCGCGCACGCTTCGAGGACCTGGCGGTGCAGGCGGCGCGCGAAGGCGGCAAGCCGCTGATCGATTCCCGGGTCGAGATCGACCGCGCCATCGACGGGGTCGAGGGCTGCGTCGAGGTCCTCCGGAGCGAGGGCGGCGAGGTCATCCCCATGGGGCTCAATGCCTCCTCGGCCGGACGGGTCGCGTTCACCCGCCATGAGCCGATCGGCCCGGTGGTCTCGGTCAGCGCCTTCAATCATCCCATGAACCTGATCGTCCATCAGGTCGCGCCCGCGGTCGCCACCGGCTGCCCGGTGGTGGTCAAGCCCGCCGCCGACACGCCGCTTTCGGGCAAGGCGTTCGTCGAAATTCTCCACGAGGCCGGCCTGCCGCCGGAGTGGTGCCAGTTGATCGTCACCGACCGGATCGATGTCGCCGAGGCGCTGGTGACCGATCCCCGGGTCGCCTTTTTCAGCTTCATCGGCAGCGCCCGGGTCGGCTGGATGCTGCGCGCCAAGCTCGCCCCCGGCGCCCGCTGCGCGTTGGAGCATGGCGGCGCCGCGCCGGTGATCGTTGCCGCCGACGCCGATCTCGCCGACTCGATCCCGCGCATGGTCAAGGGCGGGTTCTATCACGCCGGTCAGGTTTGCGTCTCGGTCCAGCGGGTGTTCGCCCATGCCGACATCGCCGAATCCCTGGCCGGGGAGATGGCCGCCCAGGCCGGCGCGCTCAGGGTCGGAGATCCGACCAGCGCCGACACGGATGTCGGCCCCTTGATCCGCCCGGGCGAAGTCACTCGGGTCGCCGAATGGGTGCGTGAGGCTACCGACGGCGGCGCCAGGCTGCTGTGCGGCGGCGAACGCATTTCCGAGACCTGCTACGCGCCGACCGTGCTCTACGACCCCCCCGCCGACGCCCGGGTCTCGACGGCCGAGATTTTCGGCCCGGTGGTCTGTGTCACCCCCTACACCGATATCGATGCCGCGATCGCGCGCGCCAACGGGCTGCCCTATGCGTTCCAGTCCTCGGTCTTCACCCGCGACATCGACACCGCCATGCGCGCCTACGCCCTGCTCGAGTCCTCGGCCGTGATGGTGAATGACCACACCGCCTTCCGGGTCGATTGGATGCCGTTCGCGGGCTTGCGCCAATCCGGCCTCGGCGTCGGCGGCATCCCCCACACCCTCAACGACATGCGCATCCAAAAAATGATGGTGCTGCGCTCCGACGAATTGTGAAGGGCGTGAGGGCGGTGGCGGCGCGGTTCGGGGTGAGCCCGAGTTTCGTCTCGAAACTGCGTAACCGCTATCGGCGGACGGGCTCGGTGGCGCCCGACCAACAGGGCGGCGACAAGCGTTCGCACAGGATCGAAGCCCATGGCGGCTGGTTGCTCGCGCAGGTGGCGGAAGCGCCGGACCTGACCTTGAAGGAACTGCGCGCGGGCTTGGCGGCACGCGGCCTCGAAGTCAGTGGCTCGACGATCTGGCGGTTCTTGGAGCGCCACGGGCTGAGTGTAAAAAAAAGACCGCCCATGCGGCCGAGCAAGACCGCGCCGACGTCGCCCTAGCCCGGAGCCGCTGGGGGTCCGGCCAGGCGCGGCTCGACCCGGCTCGGTTGGTGTTTGTCGACGAGACTTGCGCGACGACCAACATGGCCCGGCGCAGCGGTCGGGCGCGGCGCGGCGAGCATCTGATCGGGGCCATTCCCCACGGCCATCGCAAGACCACGACCTTCGTCGCCGCGCTGCGTGAGGATCGGATCGCGGCGCCGCTGGTCATCGACCGGGCGATGAATGGCACCATCTTCAAGGCCTGGGTCGAACAGTTTCTGGCCCCTGGCCTCGGCCCCGGCGACATCGTGATCATGGACAATCTGCCGGTCCACAAGGTCGCGGGCGTGGCGGCCGCGATCACGGCGACCGGGGCGGAGCTGATGTTCCTGCCTTCCTATTCGCCCGATCTCAACCCGATCGAGCAAACCTTCAGCAAGCTCAAGGCCCTGCTCCGGGCGGCGGCCGAGCGCACGATCGACAGCCTGTGGCGACGGATCGGGATCTGCCTCGATCAGTTCTCGGCCGAACAATGCGCCAACTATTTCCGAAACGCCGGATACCGTTCCGTTTGATAGGAAAACGCTCAAAATATACTGTTGTCCAATTGCGCGTTGTCCCCGAAAACCAATATCCCCAAGACCAAAAAAAGCTCGGTAAAACGCGGCCCTCGAGCCATGATCGCGGTGCCGTGGGTGAGGTCGGACTAGCGGTCCGGCGGTTCCTCGCCGGCATTGCCCTTGGCCGGGATGACGTCGGCCAGGCGGCCATAATGCTCCTCGCGGAAGGTCGCGAACAGGCGATCGATGTCGGCCTCGGTCATGCCGGTGCAGCGCAGCACCTGGCCACCGAGTTGAAGGCTCGCTTCCAGGGTTTCCGGCACCACCACGCTGGCGCCGGCCCGATCGAGGCGATCCATGGCGGCGGCGTCGTGAGCGCGGGCATAGATCAGCAAACCCGGATTGGACCGGCGCAACACCGCGACCGCGCGCTGCGAGGCCTCCGGCTTGTCGAGGGTGACCACCGCGGCCAGCGCCCGTTCGACGCCGGCCGCGCGCAACAGGTTGGGCCGGCTCGAATCGCCGTAGAAAACCGGCAGGCCGCCCAGCCGGCCGTCCCGCACCCTCTGCGGCGACAAATCCAGGGCGATATAGGGAATGCCCTGGGCGGCCAGCATCCGGCCCACGGTCTGGCCGACCCGGCCGAAGCCGGCGATCACCACATGGCCGTCGAGTCGCTCGGCCTCGTGCTCGAGCACGGAGGTGTCCGCCACGCGACGGTTTACCATCAGCCCGGCCAGCGCCCGGCCGGCGGCGGCGCTGGCCGGGGTCAGCGCCATGGAGACCGCGACCATCGCCAGCAACACCTGAACGGTGGCGTTGTCGATAACGCCGTGGAACTGGGCCATGCCGAACAGGATGAATGCGAATTCGCCGCCTTGGGCGAGCAGGAAGGCGGCGCGGATCGCAACCGGGCCAGCGACCCCGAACAGCCGCCCCAGCCCATAAAGGATCACGCCCTTGATCACCATCAGGGCGGCGACCGAGATCAGGATCAAACGAACCTCGTAAACCAGAAAGCCGAGGTCGATCGACATGCCGACGGTCATGAAGAACAGCCCCAGCAGCAGGCCGCGAAACGGATTGATGTCGGCCGCGACCTGGTGGCGATATTCGGTTTCCGCGATCAGGAGCCCGGCCAGGAAGGCGCCCAGGGTCAGCGACAGGCCGGCAAGCTGGGTGAAGGCGGCGGTGCCCAAGATGACCAGAAGCGCGGTCGCCGTGACCAGCTCGGTGCCGCCGCTGCGC
>CAJWQN010000011.1 GCA_913045505.1 uncultured Rhodospirillaceae bacterium
CAGGCAAAAAGTGAGTCTTGGAAAACGATCGAGGACTTCCCCAAAAATCAGATGCGATGCGGCGATGGCCGACTCGGTGGGGTTGCCAATAAAGTTCGTCAGATAGAATTTCTTCAGTCTTTGCGGATCCACCACGTTCACCGGATGCAAAAAGATATTCAATCCCAAATCTTCAATCGCCTCATAAACGGGAAAGAACGCCGGGTCGGAAAGTTCCCGCTCACCGATGCGCGTGGCCATGTAGACGCCCCGCATTCCCGGCAGAGCAGCCGACCGCTCGAGTTCCGCCAGCGCGAGTTTCGGTTCCTGCATGGGCAACATGGCAAGCCCGAGGTAGCGATCCGGGTAAGCCTCATGGGCCATGGCGCAGGCATCATTGTAGACTTCCGAAAGCCGCCTGGAGAGATCGGCCGAGGCCCAATAGACCATTGGCTGTGTGAGCGAAAGGGCGTGGATGTTCACGCCTTTCTCGTTCATGGAAGCGACGCGGGCATCAATATCGAAGTAGGTGCGGTCAAGCGGTGGGGTTTTCGTGCCGTTCATATCAATAACTGGACCTTCGGGGCTATCGTATGAACAACTCACCCCAAACACGGCCCCTTCTTTTTCAATTAATTTTAGATAAGTTTCCGGATAGAAGTGTGCGTGGATGTCGATACTTTGGAATTTTTTCATTTGTTATCAGATTTCACTACTGTTCACTACTGTTCACTAAAAGTGTGGATGTGATCTTATAACATATTGTTCCAAAATAGAAAAAACCGTCCTAAAAGTGTCATCACCTTAATGCGTTGAACTAATTGGCCTTATCTGGACGCGTGCCGATGATGACACTTAATGTATATATTATTAATTATATATATGTTTGTAAAGAAGGGAAAAAATATATGAGAAGGGGGTTTTCTCTGGCATGACCCGTCTTCCGACTCAACCACGCCACGTACTCTTTGGCGTCCCGCCAACTCACATCGAATAGCGGGCGGTCGCCGCGGCCCCGGCCCTCATCATCCCGCATTTGGCCGCGGCCACCGGCTGCAACGCATGCCACCCATTCGGCAAACGTCACCTCGAATTCGCCGACGGCGAGCGCCTTTAGCGATCCATCGCGCCAGCATCGCCAGTGCGGCGCGGCGTCCTTGGCCGCTGGCCAAACCGGGCCGGGGTAGTACACTGGCCGTGGGCGTCGGATGGGAGGGGAGAGGCTCATGACCCGATCGGCTTGGGCGGGATGACCGAGGGTTCGGGGCGGAAACGGCGGCGAGCGATCGTTGCCGCGGCCATCGGCAACCTGCTCGAATGGTACGATTTCGCCGTCTATGGGTTCATGGCGACGGTTCTGGCGGGGCGATTTTTCCCCGCCGAGAACGACGCGGTTTCGTTGCTCGCCACCTTCGCCGCGTTCGGCGTCGGCTTCGCCGCCCGCCCGCTCGGCGCGATTCTGATCGGTCGCCTGGCCGACCGGCGCGGGCGCAAGACCGCGCTCATGGTCACGATTTCCCTGATGGCGATCGGCACGGTCGCGATCGGCCTGGCGCCGGACTACCGGACGATCGGTGTTTGGGCGCCGGCCCTGATCGTTTTCGCCCGCTTGATCCAGGGCTTCTCGGCCGGCGGCGAATGGGGCTCCTCGACCGCCTTCATGGTCGAATGGGCGGATCAAGGCCGGCGCGGCCTGGTCGGCAGTTTCCAGCAGGTGAGCGTCGCCGGCGGATTGTTGATGGGCTCGGGCTGCGCGGCCCTGGTCGGCACGATCCTGACCGATGATGCGGTCGCCGAGTGGGGGTGGCGGATTCCGTTTCTGCTCGGCGGCGCGATCGGGCTCGTCGCCCTCTATATGCGCCGCCATGTGGACGAAACCCCGGCCTACCGGCGGGTGGTGGCGGGCGATCGGGTGATGGCGGCCGATCGGGTCGCGGCGGTGGGTGGCCACCCGCTCAAGGCGGCGGCGCGCGCCTTCGGCTTCACCATCCACTGGACGGTGTCCTACTACATTTTCCTCGCCTACATGCCGACCTTCGCCGAACGCCATCTCGGCCTCGACCGGACCGTCGCCCTTTGGTCGAACAGCCTGGGCCTGCTGGTCTTGGTCCTCACCGTGCCCTTGGCGGGCTTGTTGTCGGATCGGATCGGGCGCAAGCCGCTTCTTCTGGCCTCCTGTATCGGTTTCGCGGTCCTCGCCTATCCGCTGTTCGATCACATGCTGGGCGGCACCTCGATCGGCGCGATCATGGCGGCGCAGGTCCTGTTCGGCCTGTTGATCGCGCTCTACTCGGGTCCGGGCCCGGCGGCGATCGCGGAAATGTTCGCCACCCTTGGCCGGGCGACCTGGATGTCGGTCGGCTACAGCCTGGCGGTGGCGATCTTCGGCGGCTTCGCTCCGTTCGTCTCGACCTGGTTGATCGCGGCCACGGGCTCGGCCCTGGCGCCGGTGTTCTACGTCCTGGCCGCCGCCGCGGTCACCGCGTTGGTGATCCTGACCATGCCGGAAACCGCCCGCCGTCGGCTCGATTGACCGGATGGCTTGCCAGGCCCCGCCCCTTGGTGAAACAAGGCGGCCATGAACGACACCGCGCCTTCCGCCACCACCGTGGGCCGTGACGCCGCCGAGCGGCGCCGCGGCCTGATGCTGGTGGCGGCGGCGGCGCTGTTGTGGAGCCTGGGCGGGCTGATCGTTCGCATGTTGGATGCCGCGGACGTCTGGACCACGGTGTTCTGGCGGTCGGCGTTCGCGGCTTCCTTCATCCTGGGCTTCGTCGCCGTCCGCGACCGGGGCCGGGCGGTGGCGCTGATTCGGGCCATGGGCGTGCCGGGCCTGGTGGTCGGTGCCTGCTTCGCGATCTCGTCGATTTGCTTCGTAATCGGGCTCAGCCTGACCACGGTCGCCAACACGCTGATCCTCTTCAGCACCGCGCCCCTACTGGCGGCACTGCTCGGCTGGCTAGTGCTCGGCGAGCGCGTGCGTGGGCGCAGTTGGCTGGCGATCGGGGTGGCGTTCTGCGGGGTCGCGGTCATGGTGTCGGAGTCCGGCGGCCGGGGCGCCCTGGCCGGCGATCTGGTCGCCTTTCTGGTCGCCGTCAGCTTCGCCGGCGCCATCGTCATGATTCGCAAGTACCGCCACGTCCGCATGACCCCGGCGACCGGCCTCGGCGCCGTGATGGCCATGCTGGTCGCTTGGCCGCTGGCCGCGCCGCTGGCGGTGACCGGTCCCGATTTCGCCCTCTTGTTTGTCTTCGGCTCGGTTCAGTTCGGCGCCGGGCTGGCCCTGTTCGCCACCGGCGCCCGCCTGGCGCCGACCGCCGAGGTCGGACTGGTCACGCTTCTGGAGCCGCTGCTGGGGCCGATCTGGGTGTGGGTCGTGCTCGGCGCCGATCCGGGCGCGGCGGCCTTGATCGGCGGCGGCATCGTGCTGGCGGCGCTGGTCGCCCATACCGCCCTTGACATCCGCGAGGCCAGCGCCGGAGCGGTCAGGTCCGCAGTTGCCAAGCGATGAACATGACGATCAGCGCGACGATGATACTGACCGCTTTCATGGCGGTGGTGATCCAGACGTCATGGCTGGTCGCGCTTTCGTCGCCATAGGCCTGACGGCCGGCATCGGTGAACTGCTCTCTCCGGATCGCCTTGAGCCGCATCCGGCATTTGATCAGGGTGTTCTGCGTCCGGCTCAGAAACATCACGCTGGCGGCGGCGATGAGGGCGGCGAGGATCACCGCGACGATGGCCACGAACACCTCCATGTCCTCGATCAGACGCAGGGCCGCGATCAAGGCGCCGTAGAGTATCAACGAGTAATAGGTGATGCTCCGCTTGCGGCTCTTGTGCTCGCGAATGTCGTCGATCCAACCCTGATAGACAAGGCGGACCTCCGCCGCCGCGATAGCGCTGTCGTCCGCCCCCCCGGCATTGTGGTCGTTCGCCATCGTCACCTCCCGCGCTCGGTGTCGATGTCCGTCTTGCCATGTCCGGGCCGCCACCACAACTCTTGTGGGGGCTGGCGCGGATCGGGTGCCAGGAGCGGCGCCGGAGAAAACGCGGGCGCCTACTGGAACAGGTTCAAGATCACCTGCGGCGAAGCGTTGGCGATGCTCAGGGTCTGGACCGAGAGCTGCTGCTTGACCTGAAGCGCCTGCAGCTTGGCCGATTCCTTGGCCAGATCCGCGTCCACGATCGCACCCAGGCCTTCCTCGGTGGCGTCCGAGATCGCGGTCAGGAAGGTGTCCTGGAAGGTCAAGGTCCGCGAGTCGGCGCCGAGTTGGCCAAGCGCGGTACTGAGCGTCGCGAGCGCCGAGTTGACCACGGTCAGGGCCGCGGAGGCGGCACTCACATTGGCGATGTTCTGGGCGTTGAGCGGACTGAACACGGTGCCTTCCAAATCCTGCGCCCTGAGGGTCAACGCGCCGCCGCTCGTGTCGGCGATCACGTTCACGTTGCTGCCGCCGGACTCGAGAATGTTCCGGCCGTTGAACTCGGCGTTCTGGGCGAAGGTCAGAATCTGGCCGACCAAGCCGGCGAAATCGGCGTTCAGGATCACCTGCTGCTCGCTGGTGTTGCCGGGATTCAGACCTTCGATGATCTTGCGCTTCACGTCGGACAGCAAGTTCGAGATTTCGGTGGCGCCGCCGATCGCGACCGTGGCCACGCCTTGGCCGTTGGCCAAACCCTGCTTGACCGCGGCCAGCCCCTTGAGTTCGGCGCGGATACCCTGGGCGATGGCGAAGGACGAGGCATCGTCCTTGGCGCCGATCACCTTGAGTCCGGTCGAAACCTTGTCCTGGGTCTTGCCGAGCGCCAGATTGGTGGCGTTCAAATTCCTGAGCGCGACCAGGGACCCCGGATTCGTGTTGATCGAATTTTGAATAGCCATAACAGCACCCATTGCCGAAAGCGTGACAGTGCCGATACCTCAGCAATGATCGTGCCGGAATCCATGAGATATATAACCTATTGATTTTACGAAATAATTCCTTGGAGGGCCGGCGCGGTCCGAATTTCGACGGCAGAGTTGTCCACCAAATGAGGCAAATATTGCCGATCGACCAGCGGCCATGGACGTACGTGTCGAGAAGGATCGCGGGCAATTCTTGACAATCCGCGGTGGGCGGCCGAAGAGATCTCGAGCAATCGGATGTAACGGGGGGAGACATCGGGGGATGGGCATCGCCGGTGCGCCGCCTGGAGTTCGCAGTGTTGTCGTCGAGCGACCGGACGGCGCCTTGGTCGCTTGGCTCACGGTCGAGAACCCGGCCAAGCTCAATGTTCTCAACCGTGCCCTGATCGGGCAATTGACGGCGGCGGTGGAGCCACTGGCCGGCGCGCCGGATCTGCGCGCGGTGGTGCTCACCGGGGCCGGGACGCGGGCGTTCATCGGCGGCGCCGATATCGGCGAGATGGCCGGCCTCGATCCGGCATCGGCGCGCGACTTCATCACCGCCCTTCACCGGGCCTGCGCCGCCTTGCGGGCCTTGCCGGTGCCGGTGATCGCGCGCATCCGGGGCCATTGCCTGGGCGCCGGGCTCGAGGTCGCGGCGAG
Source organism: uncultured Rhodospirillaceae bacterium (assembly GCA_913045505.1). Lineage (GTDB taxonomy): Bacteria > Pseudomonadota > Alphaproteobacteria > UBA7887 > UBA7887 > CAJWQN01. The sequence goes on from CAJWQN010000011.1 coordinate 5,531, forward strand.
TTGCGATCTGCGCCTGGCGGCGGCGGATGCCCGCTTCGCCATGCCCGAGGTCGCGGTTGGCGTCCCATCGGTGATCGAGGCCTGCCTGCTGCCCGGACTGATCGGTTGGGGCCAGACGCGCCGCCTGGTCCTGACCGGCGAGGCGATCGACGCCGCCGAAGCCCTGGCCCACGGCCTGGTCGAACGGGTGGTGCCGGTCGGTGAACTCGATGCCGCCATCGAGGCTTGGCTCGACGCCATCGTCGCCGCCGGGCCGGTGGCGATTCGTGCCCAAAAGGCGCTGATACGCCGGTGGGAGCGGATGCCGATCGACGCCGCGATCGACGCGGGCATCGAAGCGTTCGCCGAATCCTATCGCGGCGCCGAGCCCAAGACCTTCATGACCCGATTTCTGACCCGCCCGCGTTAATCTCCGGATGGTGGCGCCAGGATTCCGCCCCCGCGCAGCAGTTCCTCCATGTCCTCCAACGGCAGGGCTTGGCCGAAATAATATCCTTGCACCAAACCGCAGCCCTTGCGTTGCAGAAAACGGACCTGAGCTTCGGTTTCGACGCCCTCGGCGACGACGTTGAGCTGCAAACTCCGGGCCATATCGATGATCGCCGACGCGATCGCGGCATCGTGGGAATTGTCGGAGACATCCTGAATGAAGGATTTGTCGATCTTCAAAGTATCGATCGGCAGTCGCTTGAGATAGCTCAGCGACGAATAGCCGGTTCCGAAATCATCGATCGAAACCTGGACCCCGAGATCGCGCAGCGCCTGAAGGTCCTCGGTCGAGTTGTCCGAATGCTGCATGAGAACACCTTCGGTGACCTCTATTTCGAGCCGGTCGGCGGCAAATCCGGTCGCCTCCAGGGCGGCCTTGACGTCGTCGACCACCGATCGTCTCAGGAATTGGCGGCCGGAGACGTTCACCGCCATCCCGATTTGGGGCAGATTGGCCGCGTCCCAGGCGCGCGCGGTGGCGCAGGCGGTTCGCAGCACCCAGTTGCCCAACCCGACGATGAGCCCGCATTCCTCGGCCACCGGCACGAACTCGTCGGGCGGCACCAGTCCGCGAATCGGATGTTGCCAGCGGACCAAGGCCTCGACGCCGACGATGCGCCCGGTGTCGATCGCCACCTTGGGCTGGTAGTAGAGAACAAAATCCTGCTGCTCCAGGGCGACCCGAATACCGTTTTCCAGGTCCAGCCGGCCCTTTGTCCGGCGGTTGATTTCGGGGGTGAAGAAGCTCGCCGTATTCTTGCCCTGCTCCTTGGAATGGTACATGGCGCTGTCGGCATGGAGGGCCAAGGTTCCGGAATCCGTGGCGTCGACCGGGAACAGGGCGATGCCGATGCTCATGGTGACGGTGATCGCGCGCCCCCCCCAAGGCGATCGGCTCGGTCAGTGCCCGTTGGATGTTGAGAGCGACGATGGCGGCGTCCCGATCTTCCTTGATGGTCGGAAGGATCACGGCGAACTCGTCGCCGCCCAGCCGGCACACCGTGTCGCTGTCGCGGGTTGTCTTTTTGAGCAGCTCGGCGACATATTTGAGCAATTCGTCGCCGGCGTCGTGGCCGAGGGTGTCGTTGACGTATTTGAAGCCGTCCAAATCCAGCATCAGCAGCGCCACGATTTCGCCATACCGCCCGGCTCGGCCCAGCACCTGGTCCAGGCGGTCGGTGAACAGTTGGCGATTGGGCAGGCCGGTCACCGAATCGTAGCTCGAATGGAACAGGAGCTGCTTTTCGGCTTCGACCTGGGCCGAGATGTCGATGACCAGGCCGTCCCAATGAATCTCTTCGCCGGGTCCGCGGCGGGGCCGGGCCATGGTGCGCAGCCATCTCACTTGGTCGCTGTCGCGATAGACCCACCGATAGCGGAGATCGACCGGGGTCATCTGATTGGCCGAGCGGTCGTAGGCCAGACGGTAGGACTGCCGATCTTCCGGATGGGTGATTTCGAGGATCAGGCTCGGATCGGCGCGAAAATCATCGGGCTTGTAGCCGCTGAACTCCTCGACCCGGCCATCGAGCACCGGAAAGCTGAAGCCGCCGTCCGAGTGGCGCGTACGCCGAAATACGATGCCCGGCACGTTGAGCACGAACGAGCGCAGCGTCGCCTCGCTGTCCTCCAGCGCCTGCTCGCGCTGTCGGAGCAAGGTGATGTCGGTGAATACGGCGATCACGCCACCGTCCAAGGTGCGATGTTCGCTGATCAGGATCCAGCGCCCATCGGCCAGGCACTGCTCGAACGGCTCGCCCGGATCGCGGTGGCGTTCGAGCCGCTCCGCGACGACGGCATGGCTGGGCCGGTCGTCGGCGATCCCGCCCCGGCCCACCTCGGCCCGACACAATGCTTCGAACGTGGTGCCCGGACGCAGCAGATCGGCGACCTCGGGAAAAAACTCCTGGCAGCGCTCGTTACACATGACCAGGCGATCCTCGGCATCATAAAGGCACACGCCCTCCGACAGGCTCTGCATGGCCTCGAGAAGTTGGAATTCGGCGATGCTGTCGCTGGTATCCGAGGTCGCCGGGGAAACCGCGATCACCGCGCCCCGATGGGGCAGCGGATTCAGCCGAATGCTCAGATTGCCATAGTCCGGGCTGCTCAACGCCCGGGCCAGCATATGGCCCGCCTCCGCCGCCTCGACGAAATCGTGGGACCAGATCGGGCCGCAGATATGGCGCAGCAGGGTTCCGATCGAGGTTCCCTTGCGGGCCCGGCGCCGGTCCAACTTGAAAAGGCTCAGAAATCGTTGATCGCAGGAGGTCAGCTTCAGGGCAGGGCCGAACACAGCGACCCCCGAAGCGCCGTATTCCGCTTCTTTTGGCTTATGCCGTGTCTTTGGTCGGACCGACCCCTGCTCGGCGTCCATACCGTTCTCCGCCCATGACGCGAGTGCGCAGCCACTATACGGGAAAATCCGGCATCGCGGGGCCAATCCGCGTAGCCTTCCGCCCCGGACCGCCCGGCGCCGTCTTGGCTACAGGGCCGTGGCGGCCTCCAGCACCGCCTCGACATGGCCCGGAACCTTGACCTTGCGCCAAATGTTCCGGACCACACCTTTGGCGTCAATCAGATAAGTGGCGCGCTCGATCCCCATATATTTTCGGCCATACATGCTTTTCTCGACCCAGACGCCGTATTTCCGGCACAGCGCGTCGTCTTCGTCGGCGACCAGGCGGACGCCGAGGTCGTGCTTCTTGATAAATTTTTCGTGAGTCTTGACGCTGTCCCTGGAAACGCCGACCACCGCCGCCCCGATCTTGGCAAATTGGTCGCGGGCCGCGGTAAATCCGATCGCTTCCTTGGTACACCCGGCGGTGTCGTCCTTGGGATAGAAGTAAAGCACCACGGATTGGCCCTTGAAGGCACCCAGGCCGAGCCGTTCGTCGCCGTCGGCGGGCAGATCGAAGTCGGGCGCCCTGGCGCCGACCTTAATTTCCCTGGCCATGGGGGTTGCTTGCGTCCTCGCTCGCGGGTTGGTCCGGCACGGCCGCCGCGGGCCGCTCGATGATTTCTTCGAAACAGGCCAGAACCACCTGTTGAGAGTCCACCAGTTTGGTCTTCAGGTCGGCGAAGTCAACCGCCCCGCCGGCGCGGGCCATCACCTGGCGCAGACCTTCTGGCGCGGCCGTCTCGTCAAGCGGCCCGGACAGGCTCAGCCGCATCATCGCCTGCACGTCGTGATAAACCCGAGCCGCATCGATCAGAATTTCGGCCTGGTTCATGGTCAATGCGCCGGCGGCGGACAGTTTCTCCAACACCCGGGCGGTGTTGGGGTCAAGTACCTCCGGATGGCAGGCGGCCTCGCGAAGCTGGAGATATTGGGCGATGAACTCGATGTCGATCAATCCGCCGCGCACATGCTTGATGTTCCAAGGCTGATCGGTGCCGTGCTCGGCTTGGATTCGCCGGCGCATATGGGCCACGTCGCGGACCAGCCTGTCGGGGTCGCGGCGCCGGCCGAGCGCGCCCCGGAACAACGTTTCCAAACGACGGCGCAATTCCGTCGGCGCCACGACCACCCGCGCCCGGGTCAGCGCCATCAGCTCCCAGGTCCAGGCATCCTCGGCATAATAGCGTTCGAAGGCCGCGACCTCGGATACCAACGGCCCGTTTTCGCCCATCGGCCGCAGCCTGATATCGACCTCGTAGAGTTGCCCTTCGCTGGTCTGGGCGGTGATCGCGGTGATCAGCCGCTGGCACAGGCGGGTGAAATAGGTTTGCGGCGCCAGGGCTCGGGGGCCGTCCGAAGTCGAATCGGGGTCTTCGATCTGGTAAACGAACACCAGGTCGAGATCAGAGCCCCGGGTCAGCGACCGGCTGCCCAGCTTGCCGTATCCGAGCACGGCGAAGGCGGCGTTCGGCACCCGACCGGACCGTTGAGCGAGCTCGTCCCAGACCGCCTCGAGAATGGTTTCGACCAGAATGTCGGCGATATCCGTGAGCCTGGGGCTGGCCGATTCGGCGTCGATCAACCCCTGAAGCTGCTGCACGCTGACCTGGAACTTGGCATCGCCCGACCAGCGCCAGGCGGTCTCCAGGATGTCCTGGAAGTCGTGGCCATAATCCAGTTCGCCCCGTAACCCGGCGGCCAACGCGGCGCGATCGGGGAGCGGCCCGAAAAACCCTTCGCCCAACACCGCGTCGAGCAAATGCGCGCGCCGGCTGAGATACGCGGCCAGGCGCGGCGCCGTGCCCATGATCTCGGCAACCAAATCAAGCAGGCGAGGATGGGCCTGAAACAACGAAAACAACTGCACGCCGGCAGGCAGATTGGCCAGGAACTCGTTAAACTTCAGCAAGGCACCGTCCGGGTTCGCGGTTCCGGCGAAGGCCTTCAGCAGGTCTGGCATGAGCCCGGTCAAGATCTGCTGGGCGCGGGTGCTGCGGGTCGCGCGCAGGCGGCCGCGATGCCAACGGCGGACCATCGCCGACACCGCTTCGGGACGGGTGAAGCCCATCCCCTTCAGAGTCCGCAACGTATCCGGATCGTCCTCGACCCCAGTGAACACCAAATTGCCCGGCTCGGCGCCCGTGATTGATCGATCGCCCCCGGTTTCTTCGCTGAACAGACCCGAATAATGATCCGCGACCCGCGCAAGGTGGTCGGTGAGCACGGTGACGAAAGGCTCGGGAGCATCGTAGCCCAGGAACACCGCCAAGCGCGCCAGCCCATCGTCGGTGGCCGGCAGGCTGTGGGTTTGGCGGTCGTCGATCATTTGCAAGCGATGCTCGACCCGGCGCAAGAACCAGTAGGCTTCCGTCATTTCGTCCGCGATGGGACCGGAGACGAGGTTTCGGCTGCTCAACGCCCTCAAGGCCTGGGCCGTGCTCCGGGCTCGCAAATCCCGATAGCGCCCGCCCCAGATCAACTGTTGGGTCTGGACGAAGAATTCGATCTCGCGAATCCCGCCGCGGCCCAGCTTGATATCATGGCCGTGGACGCGAATGTCGACGCCGCCCCGCAATGCCTGAATCTGGCGCTTGATGGCGTGGATATCCTCGATGGTGGCGAAATCCAGGGATTTGCGCCACACGAACGGCTCGATGGCGGCCAGGAACACATGGCCAGCGGCGCGGTCGCCGGCGATCGGGCGAGCCTTGATGAAGGCGGCCCGTTCCCAGTTCTGGCCCAGACTTTCGTAATAGGTTTCGGCGGCAAGCACCGACAATGCGACCGGGGTCGCGCCCGGGTCCGGGCGGAGCCGGAGATCGGTGCGGAACACGTATCCGTCACCGGTGCGCTCCTCCAACAGGGCCACCAGCCGCCGGGTCAGCCGGACGAAGAAATCGCCGACGGGGCGTTGGCCCCGGTAGCGGACTTTGTCTTGGTCGTACAGAATGATCAGGTCGATATCGCTCGAATAATTGAGTTCGCCGCCGCCGAGCTTGCCCATGCCGAGCACCAGCAAACCGCTGTCGCCAGGGGCGCCAAGGGCGTCGGCGGCTTCGAGGTCGCCGTTGGCGCGGGCTTGGCCGAGCAGATGGGCGACCGCCGCCTCGATCGCGCATTCGGCGAATCGGGCCAGCGCCGCGGTCACGTGGGCGCCGTCCCACAGCCCTGCGATGTCGGCCAACGCTATCAGCAACGAGGCCCGGCGCCGGGCGATCCGCAGGTTCGTGGCGATACCCGCATCGTCCTCGGGGACGCCGGACGGGCGTTGGTCGAGTGCCGCGATCAAGCGCTCGAACGCGGTATCGGGTCCGGCGGTCAATATTTCGCCCAGCCATTCGGGATCGTTCAACGCGCACCCGGAAAGGTAGGGAGAGTTGCCGAACAGGGCCACGAGCACCCGGCGTCCGGGCTCACCATCGGCCAAGGCGGCCAAACCGGGCCGCCGCGCCCTATCGGCGAGCTCCGCGCATTCGCCGCGCCACGACTGGAGTCCCCGTTCGGCCGCGTCCGGATCGCCGGCCTGAGGCAACGAAGTCAGGTTGGAAAGGAACTGATTGTGCATTATGTTCGACCGATGCTGATTGCTACCGGTCGCGATTCGGGGATAGCGAGCCGAAGGCAAGCGCCGAGCATGTAGAACCCGATTTGATCCGTCCAGCGACAAAACTTCTGCTGCATCTTTTGGCCGCCGTCACCGGTGTGGTTGCCCTTGCGCTTGGCGTGGCGATGTGGCGACTGTCGGCTGGCCCGGTGTCGCTGGCGCTGCTGGCCCCCTATGTGGAAGAAGCGCTGAGTGACGAGGACGCCACCTACCGCGTGTTCCTCGATGATGTCATTCTCACCTGGGCCGGATGGGAGCGGACGCTGGACATTCGCGCGATTGGCGTGCGGGCGTTCAGCGCCGACGGGATGGTTCTGGCCCAGGTTCCGGAAATGGCGGTCGTGCTCAGCGTTCCGGCATTGGCCCGCGGCATGATCGCGCCCACTCACTTGGATCTGTTCGCCGTCACCCTGCGTCTGGTGCGTCGCGCCGATGGCTGGATCGAACTCGGCTTGGGCGACGATCAGGACAGCGGCGACGTCATGGTCGAAAGTCTGCTCGGCGACTTGCTGGCCCCGCCCAATCCGGATCGCGAGATGGGCTATATGCAGCGGGTCACCGTGCTCGGCGCGCGCGTGATCGTGACGGACGAGCAGTTGGAGGCGGTGTGGCAAGCGCCGAGCGCCGATATCGTGCTGGAACGGGGCGGACGCGGGATCGAGGCGGAGCTCGATCTGATCCTCAGCCTGGGGGAAAGCGAAATCGCGGTCGAGGCGACCGCGAGTCACGACCGCGCCACCGGTGTGATCGAAGCGGCGGCGCGTTTTTCCGATTTCGACCCCTCGTCCCTGGCCCGGATGACGCCGAGGCTGAGCGATCTTGCCGAAATCCGGTTGCCGATCGCCGGGGAGATCGGATTCGAGATCGGGATCGATGGGCAGTTGCGGGATGCGCGGTTCGACATCGACGGTGGTCCGGGCACGGTCGTGATTCCCGATTTCATGCCTGGCGACCCGGTTTACGAGATCCAGAGGATCACGGCCCGGGGGCGCTTCGCCGGCGATCTGCGGCTCGACGAGCTCGCGATCGATTATGGTGGTCCGCTGGTCACTGTTTCGGGGCGGTTCAAGGGCGACTGGAACCAACCGGACGCGGTCGCGGAGATCTCGGTCACGAATCTACCGGTGTCGGCCGTGCCCCGATTCTGGCGGCCCGATATCGCGCCCGGCGGTCGGCGCTGGGCCTTGGAGCGAATTCATGACGGGTTGATTCCGAAGCTCGAGATGAAAATCGACCTCAGGCCGGAGGATTGGGACAAGTCGCTCCTTGACCGCACGGCGGTGGTCGGGGAGTTCAGTTTCGAGGATGGCGTGGTCGAATACCTGACCGGCCTGCCGTTGGCCGAGGTCGCGCGCGCGCGCGGGCGATTCGACGCTGTCGATTTGCATCTGGAAATACAGTCCGCCAGGGTTGGCGATGTCGCCGTGGGCGCCGGAACCATCGATCTCACGGAACTGGATCGAGCGGACGAAATCGGCAGGATCGCCGTCTCGATCAGCGGACCGCTGGAGGAATCCTTGCGGATCATGGCACTGCCGCGCCTGGGCTTCACCCAGCAACTCGCCATCGACCCGGATCATGTCAGCGGGCAGGTGGTTGCTGAAATGACCATATCGCTGCCCCTGCTCGAGGATATTTCTCTAGAACAGATGGAGATTGGGGCGACCGCCGAACTCGACAACGTGACACTGGCCGCCGCCATGCTGCCTCCCCTCCTGGACGGGATCGAGGCCACGGACGGCAAAGCCTCGATGGTCCTGGACAAACAGGGATTCGACCTGAGTGGGCGGTTGAGTCTGGGCCGGGTGCCGGTGGACGTCGCCTGGCGCGAGCATTTTGACCCGGGCGAGGGGGCCGCGCGCCGAGAGTTGTGGGTCAGCGGCCAGCTCTTCGACCGGGATCTTGCGCGGTTGGGATTTGGTGACGACATTGTCTCTGGGGCGCTTGCGGTGTCGTTCGAATTCTTGGATACCGGCGGGCCGAATGCGTCGGGTGTGGTGTCGGTTGACGGAACGGCGGCGAGCGTCGGGCTGCCGGCGCTGGGCTGGTCCAAGTCCGTCGGCAGTCCGGCCACCGCGTCCGTCCAGTTGGAATTGGTCGATCAAAGTGTCGCCCGGATTTCCGCATTCGAGGCCGAGGCCGAGGACCTGTCGATCCGCGGTCGGGCCGAGCTGACGTCGGATGGAGCCGGGCTCGAGGCACTGACCTTCGAGCGGTTCCGCATCGGCGAGACCGGTCTCGCCGGGGCGCTGACGATCCGGCCCGATGGCAGCCTCGACGTCGGTCTTGCCGGCGGGGTTGTCGATCTCTCGGCGATCGGCGCGGACGAATCGCGGACGATGGCGGCGCCAATCATGATATCCGGTGTCCTCGACACGGTGATTCTGTCCGATCGGATCACGGCCCATGACGTGACCGGCTGGACCCTGATCCGGCCCGATGGCGTTTACGAAATCGACGTCAAGGGCCAAACCTTGGACCTACGGGATTACTTCGCGGCCAATGAAACCGAACCGATGTCGGTCGCGGACGAGGCTTGGACCCTGCCGCCGACGATGCTCAGCGGCACTATGCATCGCGTTCTGATAGACGATCAGCTCACCATCAAAGACTTGCGCGGCGAGGCCCGTTACGACGGCGTTCGGCTGACCTCGGCCCGCTTGGCGGCCGTGGTCGGCGACACTCAGCGGGTCGATTTCGCCCTTGATCCCGCCGCCGCCGGGCGCCGTGTGCTGCTGACCTCGGACAACGCGGGCGCCGTGTTCCGCGCGCTCGACTTGACCGACAATATGATCGGCGGTGGGTTGCGGCTGGACGCCGTGATCCATGACGACGAGCAGGGTGGACCCATGGTCGGCGAACTCATGGTCGATCGGTTCCACGTCGTCGATGCGCCATTGCTGGCCAAGCTGTTGAGCATCGCGTCGCTGACCGGGGCGCTGGAGATGCTCGACGGGCAGGGATTGCCGTTCGACAAATTGCAGGCCCCGTTCGTGTATCGAAACGGCGGCCTGGTCTTTGATCAGGCGCGCGCCAACGGCCTGTCCCTGGGCCTGACCCTGAATGGCTCGGTCGAATTGAACAGCCAGATCGCCGATCTCGACGGCACGATCGTTCCGGCCTATTTGCTGAACAGCGCGCTCGGAAATATTCCGGTGATCGGCGAACTTTTCACCGGCGGCGAAGGCCAGGGGATTTTCGCCGCCACATACAGCGTGCGGGGGCCGATCGATGATGCGGAAATTACGGTCAATCCGTTGGCGGCGTTGGCGCCCGGAATCCTTCGCGACGTGTTTCTGATCTTCGACCGGGCGCCAGCCGCGGAGGCGGTGCCAGCGGAGGCCGCCGGTCAACAACTTGACGGAATCGGCGGATCGCCGTCAAATGACAGTCTGGAAACCTTGAACGGGGTCGCCGGCCCGACTGGCCGGTCAAACATCAGCAGGTGATGACCATGGCCGAGGACGAAGACGAAGACCAACCCGCTGCGGAGACCATCGAGGACGCGAGCGCGGGGTCGAACCCGGACGGCGACGATCAGGGTGTCAAGCCGGAGTCCGATGTCGCCGTCTACGATGTTCCGGTCGAAATCTGGGCGGTGCTCGGAACCACGCAGATTCAGGTGTCCCAACTGCTGAAAATGGGTCGGGGCGCGGTGCTCGAATTGGAGCGCCGGGTCGGCGATCCGGTCGACATATTGGTCAACAAGCGCAAGGTCGCGGTGGGCGAGATCATCGTCGTCGAGGACCGGTTGGGCATCACCCTGACCGAGACCCTGAAGGCCGACAAGCTGGAGTAAGGCTAGACCGGGCGGATCAGCGCGTGTCGCTTGCGGCCCGCGGACAGCTTGACCACGCCCTGGTCGTTGACGTCGCCCGCGCCGATCGGCTGCGATTCAGAGACCACCACGATGTCGTTGACCCGGGCGCCGCCGCCGCGGATCAGGCGGCGGGCCTCGCCGTTGGAGGCGCTGAGGCCGGCGCGGCGAAACATCTCGAACGCCGCCAGCCCTGCCTCCATGTCGGCGCGTGCCATCTCGACCACCGGCAGCGCCGCCCCGATGCCGCCATCCTCGAATGTCCGCCGCGCCGTTTCCGCGGCCGCCCGCGCCGCCTCCGTGCCCCGGCAGAGCGCGGTCGCATTGTCGGCGAGCACCTTCTTGGCTTCGTTGATTTCTTGGCCCCGCAAAGCCTCCAGACGCTGGATCTCGGCACCGTCGACATCGGTGAACAGGCGCAGAAATCGGCCAACGTCGGCATCTTCCGTGTTTCGCCAGTACTGCCAGTAATCGTAAGCCGACCGACGGTCCTCGTTGAGCCAGACCGCGCCCGACGCGGTCTTGCCCATCTTTTCGCCCGACGCGGTTTCAATCAGCGGCGAGGTCAGGCCGAACAGGGTGCGATTCTTCACCCGCCGGCCCAGTTCGACGCCGTTGACGATATTGCCCCACTGGTCGGAGCCGCCCATTTGCAGGATGCAATCGTGGCGTTCGCCCAATTCGACGAAGTCGTAGGCCTGAAGGACCATGTAATTGAACTCAAGGAACGACAGCGGCTGCTCCCGCTCCAGGCGAAGCTTGACCGAATCGAACGACAACATCCGATTGATCGAGAAATGGCGGCCGTAATCGCGCAGGAATTCGATGTAGTTCAGTCGCTCCAACCAATCGGCGTTGTTGACCATGATCGCGTCTTGGGGTGCGTCTCCAAAGCTGAGAAAATGCTCGAACACGCTTCGGATTCCGATCATGTTACGCGCGATATCGGTATCCGTCAGCAAGCGGCGGCTGGTATCCTTGCCCGATGGATCGCCGACCCGGCTGGTGCCGCCGCCAAGAAGGACGATTGGCTTGTGGCCGCACTGTTGGAGCCGCCGCAACAGCATGATCGGCACCAGACTGCCGACATGGAGGCTGTCGGCCGTGCAATCGAACCCGATATAGCCGGTGATCGGCCCGTCCGCCGCCAAGGCGTCCAACCGCTCTAGATCAGTGCACTGATGCAAGTATCCGCGCTCCGAGACGGTGCGCAGAAGCTCCGACCTCAACTCGACCATGGGCGTCCTTAGCTGCCTGGGTGGCTGCTCCCGCCGCCGGCGCCGGCGGCCTGATTAACACAAGCCGCGCGCCGAGGCCATCTGATATATCCTGGCACGACGATATCGACCAACCAAACCGTGTTCGCGCCCATGCAAGGCCCGATCGCCGCCGCCGACCGACCGTCACGCCGGTCCTGGAACCGACCTCTGAGAGCCATCGGCTTGATGAGCGGGACCTCGCTCGACGGGGTCGATGCCGCGTTGCTAACCACCGACGGCGAACAGATCGCCGAGGCGGGACCGTGCCTGACCCTGGCCTATGAGCCGTCGGTCCGCGAGTCCCTGCGCGCGGTCTTGGGCGGCGCTGGCGACGTCGCCGGCGCCGAACGGATGCTCACCCTGGCCCATGCCGAGGCGGTACGCCGGCTGCTCGACCGAGCCGGATTGGCGCCGGCCGAGGTCGACCTGGTGGGATTTCACGGCCATACCATCCTCCACGAGCCGGCCCGAGGCCGGACTTGGCAGATCGGCGACGGCGCCCAGCTCGCGCGCAATCTGGGTATTGACGTGATCGGCGATTTTCGGAGCGCCGACGTTGCCGCGGGAGGCGAAGGCGCACCGCTTGCGCCGTTGTTCCACCGAGCCCTGGCCGCAGGGCTCGAACGACCGCTGGCGGTCCTCAATCTGGGCGGGGTCGCCAACGTGACCTGGATCGGCGCCGATGACTCCCTGCTTGCCTTCGATACCGGACCCGGCAACGCCCTGCTCGACGACTGGGTTCGCCGTCATACCGGGCGGGCCATGGATGTGGACGGGGGGTTGGCCGCGGCCGGCATGATTCAGGAATCGGCGCTCGCCGTGCTACGTGAAGACCCGTTTTTTGATCGCGCGCCGCCCAAGTCGCTCGACCGGGATCACTTCACCGCGCGGGCCGACCGGGCGCTCGCCGCCCTGAACGGCGCGGACGGAGCCGCCACCCTGGCCGCGTTCACCGCGGACGCGGTTGCTCGCGCGGCCACCCACCTGCCCGACGCGCCCAAGCGATGGCTGGTCTGTGGCGGTGGCCGTCACAATCCGACGCTGATGGCCGCATTGAAAGCGCGACTCGAGAATACGGTCATGCCGGTCGAGGCCGTGGATTGGTTGGGCGACGCACTCGAGGCCCAGGCCTTTGCCTATCTCGCCGTTCGCAGCTTGCAGGGCTTGCCGCTCAGCCTGCCCACCACCACCGGCGTGCCGCGACCGCGGACCGGTGGCCGGTTGTTTACGTCGAGTCCGTGATTGGGCTCATGGTCCGAAGGTTCTGGCCGACATAGTCTTTGACGTGCCCGGACACGACGTCGAGGTGATTGGTGAAGTAATGATCCGCGCCCACGACCTTGCGGTAGTCGATATCGACCGTGCGCTGGCTCGACAGTTTCCTGGCCAGCTTGGCAACCTCGGGCTCGGGCACCAGTTCGTCGGCATCGCCGTGAATCACCATCCCCGAGATCGGGCACGGGGCCAGGAACGAAAAATCGAACAAGTTGGCTGGTGGCGCGATATTGACGAAGCTGCTGATTTCGGGCCGGCGCATCAGGAGCTGAAATCCGATCCAGGCGCCGAAGGAGTAACCGCTGATCCAGCAGGCTCGGGCGCCCGGATTGTAGCTCTGCATCCAATCTAGGGCCGAGGCGGCGTCGTTGAATTCTCCCCCGCCGCCGCTGTAGGTGCCCTGACTGCGGCCAACGCCCCGAAAGTTGAACCGCAAGACCGAAAATCCGATTCGCGCGAAGGTATGGTAAACGCTGTAGACCACCTTGTGATTCATGTTGCCACCGTGCTTCGGATGCGGATGCAGCACCAGGGCGAGCGGCGCGGATTCCTCGGTGCCGTGCTGATAGCGTCCTTCGAGACGCCCTTCCGGGCCATTGAAGATGATTTCAGGCACTGTCCATCGTCCGATCACGTTTGGCCAGGGCGGCCAAGGGGTCTTCGATCCGTCATCGCCGGGCCGTCCACACGGTTCGGCACATGGCCTCGGTCGATCATTCGCCGTGTCGCCGTGGCAAATACTTGACTAAAATGGTCAGGGATTTTATATCCACGGAGGAAGGAAATCAGATTCGTGACTCCGTCTCGGCCACGGTGGTGAGCGCGAAGGGCGCGGATCATAGCACAACGCGGAACATGGTTTTCAAGAGACTTGGCGAACAGATCGATGTGGTTATGGAACACGATCCGGCCGCGCGCTCGCGGCTCGAGGTCGTACTGTGCTATCCCGGCTTCCATGCCCTGCTGTTTTATCGGTTGGCCCATTTCACCTGGCGCCAGGGGCTGCCGCTGCTCGGGCGGCTGCTGTCCCATATTGGTCGGGTCCTGACCGGGATCGAAATTCATCCGGCGGCCCGGATCGGCGAACGCCTGTTCATCGATCATGGGATGGGCGTCGTGATCGGCGCAACCACCGAAATCGGTGACGACGTGACCCTTTATCAGGGCGTTACCCTGGGCGGCACGACCCTGGAACGTGGCGTCAAGCGCCATCCGACCTTGGAGAAAGGTGTGATCGTTGGCGCCGGCGCGAAGGTTTTGGGGCCAATCACGGTCGGTCCCGGGGCGCGGATCGGCTCCAATGCGGTGGTGGTCAAGGATGTGGTCGCCGGGGCGACGATCGTCGGTGTCCCGGGCAAGGAGATCACCCGGCGCAAGCGGCAAAAGCGCGAGGCGTTCATGGCTTATGGAACGCCGGACGACATTCCCGATCCGGTCGCGCGGGCACTTGACGGTTTGCTCGATCAGTTCAGCACCTTGCAGGCGCGGATCGAGCGGCTCGAGTCCGCGGAAGACACTGATGGGGATGGCAAGGGATCGTCCGTGACCACGCGCGGCGGGACCGGGAAGGGGCGCCGGAGCCAAGCCGGCGGGGACCCCGCCGAAACCAGAAATTGAAGGCTCGTAGGGCGTAAAGGAGCACGGACTCGTGCGATTGAGTACCAAGGGGCGTCATGCCGTGGCGGCAATGGTCGATCTGGCGAGCCACGATGCCGACCGGCCGGTTTCGCTGGCCGATATCGCCGAGCATCAGGAGATTTCTCTGTCGTATCTGGAGCAGTTGTTCAGCCGATTGCGGAAGGGCCACCTGGTTCGCAGCGTGCGCGGCCCTGGCGGCGGATACCTGTTGTCGCGGCCCGCCACCGAAATGCGAATTTCCGAGATCGTGCGCGCGGTGGACGACGTGGCCCAGCCTGTCAACCGTCCGGATTTGTCTCTCGATGACGATGATTGCGATCGGTCTCGGCGCTTGACCCTTGACCTGTGGCGGCAGCTCGATCAACAGATTCACAGCTACTTGAGTTCGATATCGCTCGCCGATGTCTGTGATCGGCGAGTCCCGATGGCGGGTGCCTTGGCGCTCGAGGACTGCACGCCCCTTCCCCCCACGATGATGAGCCCCGCTTGTTGAGTCCCTTTTCGGCCGAGCGGGTCGATTCGCCAGCCGAAGTCATGCAAAATAGGAGTCTCGAGCAGACGGGCCGGGCGGACGCCGAGGCGTTCGCACCATAACTCCGGCGACCACGGGCCGACGATGCGATGCCACAAGCCAGGACAAGCTATCTGGATCACAACGCCACCGCCCCGGTGCGCCCGGAGGCCGCGGCCGCAATGGCCGCCGCCCTGGGCGCCCTTGGCAATCCCTCTTCCGTACATCGATTCGGGCGCGCCGCGCGGAAGCTGATCGAGGATTCCCGTACCGGGGTGGCGGCCTTGGTCGGCGCCGCTCCGGACCGGCTGGTGTTCACAAGCGGCGGCACCGAGGCCAACAACATCGCGATCATGGGTGCCGGCCGCGGCCGGGTTCTGGTTTCGGCGATCGAACATGATTCAGTTTTGCAAGCGAACCCGGCGGCCGAGCGCGTGCCGGTCGGGCGCGACGGTGTTGTCGACCTCGAAGCCCTTGACCGTATGCTCGACGTGGAGTCCGTGCCCGCGCTTGTTTCGGTGATGCTGGCCAATAACGAGACCGGGGTCGTCCAGCCGATCGCAGAGGTCGTCGCAATCGCGCGTTCTCGGGCGGCCCTCGTCCACTGCGACGCGGTCCAGGCCTGTGGCCGGATGCAGATTGATCTGGCGGCTCTTGGCGTCGATCTGCTGACCCTGTCGGCCCACAAGATCGGCGGGCCGGCCGGGATCGGCGCGCTGGTTGTCGGCGAGCGGATCGATCCGCAACCGTTGACGATCGGTGGCGGGCAGGAACGCGGCCTGCGGCC
This sequence comes from uncultured Rhodospirillaceae bacterium, assembly GCA_913045505.1. Lineage (GTDB taxonomy): Bacteria > Pseudomonadota > Alphaproteobacteria > UBA7887 > UBA7887 > CAJWQN01. The sequence goes on from CAJWQN010000011.1 coordinate 21,312, forward strand.
CGGAACCGAAAACGTCGCCGGAATCGCCGGTTTCGCCGCCGCCGCCCGAATCGCGGCCACGGCGATCGCCGACCATGGCCGCCTCGGCGCCCTGCGCGACCGGTTCGAGCGGGCGATCTCGGGCACCGCGCCGGATGCGATCATTTTCGGCCAGGGCGCGCCCCGCCTCGACAACACCAGTTGCGTGACCATGCCGGGCGTGGCCGCCGAGACCCAGGTGATGGCGCTCGATCTGGCCGGGGTCGCGGTCAGCGCGGGCGCCGCCTGCAGTTCCGGCAAGGTCGCACCGAGCCATGTTCTGGCGGCCATGGGCGCGGCCGCCGCCGCCGGCGAGGCGATTCGGGTGAGCCTCGGCTGGACCAGCGTCGATGCCGACATCGACCATGCCATCACGGCATGGCGCGCGGTCCACGCGCGGGCCGGGTCCGCCGCCGCCCGAACCGCGGCGTGATCCGGTGGCGGAGCACCACGCCATGACCGATACCGGTGAGTCGGGCGGCACCGTCCGCCGCCCGGTCTACATGGACTATCAGGCGACCACGCCCACGGATCCCCGGGTGGTCGCGGCGATGATGCCCTATTTCACCGACAAGCCCGGCAATCCGGCATCCCGAAGCCATGTCTTCGGCTGGGAGGCCGAGGCCGCCGTCGAGGCCGCCCGCGTCCAGGTCGCCGAAATCATCGGCGCCGATTCCAAGGAGATCATCTTCACCTCGGGCGCGACCGAATCCAACAACCTCGCGCTCAAGGGCGCGGCGGCGTTCTACGGCGCGAAGAAAAACCACATCATCGCCCTCGAGACCGACCATAAATGCGTGATCGAGGCCTGTCGGCGCCTGGCCGGCGACGGCTTCGAGATCACGTTTCTGCCGGTCAGGGCCGACGGCCTGATCGATCTCGACCGGCTAGGCGACGCGATCGGCGCGCGCACGCTGATGGTTTCGGCCATGGCCGCCCACAACGAAATCGGGGTGATCCAGCCGATGGCCGAGATCGGCGCCATCTGCCGCGAACGCGGCGTGTTGTTCCACTCCGATTGCGCCCAGGCCGTGGGCAAGATGCCGCTCGACGTGAACCGGATGCGGATCGATCTGATGAGCATCTCGGCCCATAAGGTCTATGGCCCGATGGGGCTCGGTGCGTTGTATGTGCGCCGCCGGCCACGGGTCCGTCTGGTCGCGCAGATCGACGGCGGTGGCCAGGAGCGCGGTTTGCGTTCGGGCACGCTGCCAACGCCGTTGTGCGTCGGCCTCGGCGAGGCCTGCCGGCTTGGCGGCGCGCAAATGGCGACGGAGGCCGAGCGGCTGCTGGCCCTCAAGCAGCGGCTCCACGACGGCATCGTCGCCCGGCTCGACGGAGTCGTTCTCAACGGCGAGGAGCGTCGGCGTCTGCCCGGAAACCTCAATCTCAGCTTCGCCGATATCGAGGCCGATTCCCTGATGACCGCGATGCCGGATCTGGCGGTTTCGTCGGGCTCGGCCTGCACCTCGGCGTCGGTGGAGCCCTCCTACGTGTTGCGCGCGCTCGGTCTCGGTGATGCGGCCGCCAACAGTTCGATCCGTTTCGGGCTGGGGCGGTTCACGACCGAGGCCGAGGTCGATTTCGCGATCGAGACCGTCGCCACCGCGGTCGATGGCCTGCGCGCCGGCGTGTCCACCTGGCGGGCGAAACCGTCAAGGGTGGCGGTCAAGGCAAAATCGTGAGTGGACCCGCGCCAACAATCTATCAATGCCCAAGCTGACGTTCGTAGGTACCGACGGCTCGCGGCTGATTGTCGCCGCGCCGGTCGGAGACTCCGTTCTCGAGATCGCTCGTAGGCATGGGATCGATCTCGAAGGCGCCTGCGAGGGCTCCATGGCCTGTTCGACCTGCCATGTGATCGTCGACCCCGTCTTCTATGATCGTCTCGGCGAGGTCTCGGAAGACGAGGCGGATATGCTCGATCTTGCCTTCGGATTGACCCCGACGTCACGACTGGGCTGTCAGATTGTCATCACCGAGGCGCTCGACGGCCTGGTCCTCGAGGTGCCGACCGCGACCCGCAACGTCCTGCTCGGCTGAAGCCGGCACGCCTATTCGAGGGTGTCCCAGTAAAGATCGAAGGCCCGGCGCAGGTCCGCCTCACGGTCGCCGGGCTTAAGATAGGCATACAAGAGCTTGAGCAGTTTGCGATCGACCATCGCCAACGCGGTCGCGGACGAGCCGCCATCCGAATCCTCGAACAGAACGCTGGACGGGAAATAAGGCGAATCGTTGACAACGCCCAGGCTGTGATAGAGTTCCTGGATCACGGTCGCGCGTCGTTCGTCGGCTTCCAGTTCGTCGGCGATCAGGACCACGGCCAATCGCGCCCGATGCCGGTGATCGACCGTGAGCCCGGCAAAGCCGACCCCGCCGCGCACGTAATCGAATCCGTACATCGCGGCGATTTCGGCGAAATTCGGGGTCGGCGTGAAAATGATCCCGATATCCGCGGCCCCTGGGTTGCCGTGGCGGAGGGTGATTGCGGTGCCGTCCAGGGCCGCGTTCAATTCGCCGATCACCCTTTGCACATAGAACAGATCTTGCCCTGAGCCGCCGACGACCGTGATCTTCGGTGACCGGGTCCAGCGCTCGATGACCCCGTCCCGACCCCCGAATTCGGCCGAAAGCAGGACCGATTTGATATGGGTCCAGGCTCTCAGCTTGCCCGGGGAATCGGCCGCCGACTTCGATGCGCCGGAGCACAGCGCCGCGACCAGAAGGGCGGCCAAGATCAGCGCCGAACGCATCCTCTCAGTCCGGCAACGACAGCCCCGGCCGGCCCAGCGGCGCCGTGATCGCGGCCCGCCAGTCGCCCAGCAGGTCGCCATTCGACCGCGGGCGCGGGCCATAGGCTTTGGTGAACCTGACCCGATCCGAATCGGCGCGACCGAATGTGTCGGCGACCAGCTTGACGATCAGCCGGGTCGGCGAGCGGCTCGAGATTCGCGCCCGCACGCGGCTCCTACCCGATGACGAAGCCGCGGTCTGGGCGCGCGAGTGGGTCACGCTGTTGTAATCGAGGCGGTTCGATGTGCCAGTTATCGCGGCGCGATTTCGGACGATATGCGCGGGTCACTATCGCCAGCGATGCCGAAGGCGTGCTCCGGCCAGAGACCGAGGACCAGGCCCGTGATCAAGACCGATCCGATCACCGATCCACAGATAACCGCGGCCAAGGTCCCGAGGTCCCATTCGGACCGCGCCTTGCGGGCGAAAATCCGCCGCCGCCGCCGCCTTATGGTGCCAACCGAGGTCCACATGTCACAACCCTTCCCTCCCAGGCATCGACTCGATGCCCGAACACGGACGATGGTGGAAACAATATACTCTTGTTATTACCTTAATCTAGGAGAATTCAGCGCCGGGCCGCCGCGGGGGCCGGTCACCGTCTATCGAAACGGAGCATGAACGCCAATGTCCGCTCGCCACCATAGCAACGTGTTGATCCTCGGATCGGGGCCCGCCGGGTGTACCGCCGCCATTTACGCCGCCCGCGCGAATCTCGCTCCAATTCTGGTGCGCGGCTTGCAGCCGGGCGGGCAGATGACCATCACCACCGATGTCGAGAACTATCCAGGTTTCGCGGAAGTGATTCAGGGGCCATGGCTGATGGAGCAGATGGAGGGCCAGGCCGCCAATGTCGGCGCCCGGATGATCGACGATATCATCGTCTCGGTCGACCTGAGCAGCCGGCCATTCGCATGCTCCGGTGATGCCGGCGCCGTCTATACCGGCGATACCTTGCTGATCTGCACGGGTGCGCAGGCGCGCTGGCTCGGTCTCGAAAGCGAGCAGCGTCTCCAGGGGGCCGGGGTTTCGGCTTGCGCCACCTGCGACGGCTTCTTTTTTCGGGGCAAGGAAGTGCTGGTGGTCGGCGGCGGCAACACCGCGGTCGAGGAAGCGCTGTTTCTGACCAACTTCGCGACCAAGGTAACCATGATCCACCGGCGCGACGCGTTTCGCGCCGAAAAAATACTCCAGGACCGCGTGTTCCAGAACCCCAAGATCGCGGTCGTCTGGGACAGCGTGGTCGAGGAAATTACCGGCGACTCGGAACCGCCACGGGTGACTGGCGCGCGGATTCGCAATGTCCACAGCGACACCGAATCGGTGTTGCCGGCGGAAGGTGTTTTCATCGCCATCGGCCACACGCCGAACACCGGGCTGTTCAAGGGCGCCCTGGACATGGATGCGGACGGCTATCTCCTCACCGCGCCCGACAGCACCCAGACCAACATTGCCGGCGTGTTCGCGGCCGGCGACGTTCAGGACAAGATTTACCAGCAGGCGGTGACCGCGGCTGGAACCGGTTGCATGGCGGCGCTGGAGGCGGAAAAGTATCTTGCCGCCCAGGGCGCCGCCGCGGCGCCGGAATAGGGGCCTGCTCGGGCGGCCCCCGTAGCCACGATCGCACGATGAATTGGGACAAAATTCGAATCTTCCACGTGGTCGCCGAATCGGGCAGCTTCACCCGCGCCGGCGAGGCCTTGAATCTCAGCCAATCGGCGGTCAGCCGGCAGATTCGCGGACTCGAGGACTCCTTGCGTCTGCCTCTGTTTCACCGTCACGCCCGCGGACTGATCCTGACCGAGCAGGGCGAGTTTCTGTACCGAACCGCCCGCGAGCTGTTCGCCAAGCTGGCCATGACCGAAGCGGTGCTGACCGAGAGCAAGGAGCGCCCCAAGGGGCGGCTGCGTGTCACCACCACGGTCGGGTTCGGAT
>CAJWQN010000012.1 GCA_913045505.1 uncultured Rhodospirillaceae bacterium
AACCGAGACCGAACCGCGCCGGGCCGCCAAGTTGTCGCGGTCGAGCCGGAACCGATATTGGAGATTGAGATTCGCGGAGGGCGCGATGGTGAGCCGGCCGACGAAGTCCGAGAAATGATCGCTCAAGCCGGTGCCGACTTCGAACGTGCTGTCGTCTCGCGCGCGATAGCTCTGCCCGAACAGGATTTCCGAACGCCCGCCGCCAGCGCCGATGGTGGCCAGCCGGAGACCGTAATTGAGGCGGGCGCCGCCCTCGATTCGGTCCAGTCCGGTAAAGCGGCTGGCGCTGAACAGGTTGATGTCGTCGAATTCGAATTCGAGACTGTCCTCGTTGGGGATTCGGTCGGGATTGCCGCCGTTCGGGCCGATCGCGACCTGGGCGATCGGCTCGATCACCTGGTGCACGTTTCCCGAGGTGCGGGCGAACGGGTAGCGCCATTCGATGTCCAGACGCGGCGCCAGCCGGCCGGTCACCCCGTTCAGTGTCGCGGCGCTGGCGGTCTTGGGATCGGGAACGTTCGCGACATGATACAGGTCGCCACGCACCGACGCGGTGACCTGATAGACTTCGCCGAGTTTGGTGGTGAAGGGCAGACGCCAGGCGCCGGTCGCGGTCAGGCGCCGGCTGTCCGCGCCCACGGAGCGGCCCAGGACCCGTGTCCCGGCGTCGAACATCCAATACCCACCCAGTGGCGAGGGCTCGCCGCGAAAGCTGTATTCGGCGATCGGCGTGACGTAGGGCACCGCGCTTTCATCGACGTCCGGGTCGAGGCTCTGGAACGACAGCGCGCGGATGCTCGCGAAGTCGCGCCCGCGAGCACCTTCGGCGAACAGGTCGCTTATCAGCGCCTGCTCACCGCGTGAAAACCGGTAACGTCCCAGATAGGTGGCGTCGCTGGCCCGGTTCAGGTCAAATCCCCAGCGCCAGGCGGGGGAAAGAGTAAAATCGCCGTTGGCGAAAATATGCCCCCGGGTGCGCTCGGTTTCCTTGGTATCGACCGGTTCGCGGTCGGCGCGGGTCACGCTGCCGCTGACCTTGATGTTGCCGTTCTCGACGGCCCGGCGATATTCGCCGGTCAGCACGACGCCTTCCTTGGTGGTGAGGATCGGCGCCAGGGTGGCGTCCTGGCTGGGCGAGATATCGAAAAAGAAGGGCTGTTCGTAGGTCACGCCAAGCACCGAATCGCTGCCGAAGGTCGGCGGCAGGAACCCGGTCTTGCGGACCACGGTCGGGTCGGGATGGCTGAAAAACGGCACGTAGGCGACCGGGATTCCGAACACCTCCAGAAACGCGTCGGAATAGAATATCCGCCGCAAATTCTTGTCGTGAATGACCTCGTAGGCTTTCACCTGCCAGATCGGCGCACGGTCGGGGTTCTCGGCGCAGGGTTCGCAGGGGCTGTATACGGCCTTGCTCAACCGGGTCCGGCCGTCGGCGGTGAGGCGGCCGCCATTGGCGGCAAACCGTGATTCGTCGCTGAGCAGAATTCGGATACCCTCGATCGCGCCGCTCCTCAAGTCATCCTTCAACTCCACATAGTCGGCGAACAGCACCTCGCCGGTGGGTTCCAGGAGCGCCACATTGCCCGAGGCCGTCACCAGATCGGCGCGGCGGTTGTATGAAATCGTATCCGCCAGAATGACCCGCCGGCCCTTGCTCAATTCGACGTTGCCGGTGGCCGTGACCACGCCGAGCTCTTGGTCATGGGAGACCTGCTCCGCGCTCAGCAGGACATGGTCATCGATCAGGTCGGTGGCGGTGGTCTGGGCCAGGACCGGGCTGGCCGCCGCCAGCATCAATGCCGCCGCCAGAAGTCCGGTGGCGCGCCGCGCCCGCGCCATCTAGCTGTCCTCGATATGGAGCAGCATCGCGACCCCGAGCAGGGCTGCGACCACGCCCGGCGACCATCCGGCCAGCACCACCGGAATACTCGCCGAAATTCCGAGCGCCATCACGATGTCCGAGAATACGTAGAACAGAAAACCAACGAATACGCCGGCCGTGATCAGCAGTCCGGCGCCGCCTTGGCGCGCGGTCATGCGCAGCGAGAACGATGCTCCGATCAGCACCATGGCGCACAGCAGGAGCGGACCGGCCAAGACCGAATGCCAGTGGACCCGGTGCTTCAATGCCGAAAACCCGGCCCGCTCGAGCAGGGCGATGAAGCCCGGCACCTGCCAAAACGACAACGTCTCCGGCGAGGCGAAGCTGTCCTGGATTTGGCCGATGGTCAGATGGGTCTCGAAACGATGCTGATCACGGCGGGTGGCGGTGCGGTCCGGGCCGGTGATCAGCGCGTTGCGCAGCAGCCAATGGCCAGCCTCCAGCTTGGCGGTGTCGGCGTCGATCCGCTCGACGAACCGATCGCTGCCCTCGTAGCGAAAGATGATCACGTCGTGAAGGGTGAGCTCGGGTTCGGTGATGCGCAGGGCATGGATCACCGATTCGCCGGCAGCGTCGGCCTGGCGCAGCCACAGACCGGCGGTCGAGACCGCCAAATTGGATACCTGGCCGCGAATATGCTTGGCGTCGAGTTGTTCGTAGCGCGACAAAAGAGCGGCGGCGAGCGGATTGAACACCGTGACCAGAAAGATGCCGAGCGCGGCGCAGAGCCCGAGTCCCGGCAGCAGGAATTGCCAGACCGAGGTGCCAGAGGCGCGGGCAACCACCAGTTCGCTGGTGCGGGTCATCCGAGCCAGGGTCAGCATGACGCCGATCAGCACCGCATAGGGCACCACCCGTTGGGCCATGTAGGGCAGGTGCAGGAGTGCCATCTTCACCACTATCAGCGTGCCGCCCCCGGAACTGCTGGCCGCGCGCCGGGCCAACTCGACCAGATCGAACACCAGTATCAGCGCCGTCAGCGCGAACAAAACGATGCCGATCCCGATCAAGAACTGGCGGCTGATATAGGCCGAAAGGGTGCTCGAAAGACGCATGCTCAGGCTGGCAAACGGGCGCCCGGTCAGGGGCTCCCGGCGGTGGTCGGTGTCGGGCGCCGGTTGGGATCGGCGAACAGGACGTAGCCGGCGACGGCAATGGAGGCGGCCACCAGCAGATAAAGCGCCGCGGCTATCACAGGGGCATTGACGATGACGCTGGTCAGGCTGAAGAACAACGCCTGAAAAGTAACCGCCAAGGCGATCGCGATCAGCAATCGCCAGCGCTGGCCGCGGCGATTGAATTCTCCGGACAACAGCGCCGCCAGAGCGATCAACACGAACACCAGGCTTTGGGTGGGCGAGACCAGGCGCTGATGGGCCTCGGCCAGGAATTCGCGCCGATGTTTTTCCTCCTGTACGTCGTCCGGGTCGAAGAGGTCCGGAAGGTAGCGCTCCTTGGCCTCGCGGAATCGGTCTGGGTCGATACCGGGCACGCCGCCCAGGTCGAAGGCATAGCTCTCGAAGTAAAGCAACGACAGTTGGCCGTCCTCCTTTTCGATCTGCTGGCGGTTGCCGTTCATGAGCATGAAGCGCGGGCCGTGATCGGTGCGCGCGAGCAGGCCGCGTTCCGCCATCACCGTCGTCGGCTCCAGCGGGTCGCGGTTGTCATGAACCAGGATGCCCCGCAGTTCGCCGTTTCGCTCGCGCTCCCGGACATAGATGGTCAGCCCGTCGATCGGGGTGTTGAACACGCCTTCTTGTAACAGCACGGAGGCAAATGAGTCGCGAATTTGTGCCTGCATGCTCTTGAACTCGTGAAATCCGGCCGGCATGAGATAGAGGTTGATCGCGTAGCCGCCGGTCATCACCAACCCGGCCATGGCCAGTGCCGGCGCGGCGAGCCGCAGATTGGACAAGCCGGTCGCTCTCAGCACCATGATCTCGCTGTCCGCCATCAGTCTGTGGTAGCTGTATAGAGTCGCGGTAAACAGGGCGAACGGCAGGATGATCGCGAGCAGGGACGGCAGCAACAGCACGGTCAGATAAAGAAACATGCTGAACGCCAAGCCCTTGTTGATGATCAGGTCGATGAACCTGAGCGACTGGGTGAGCCAGATCACGCCGGTCAGGCTGATGATCACGACCACGAGCGGGCCGACCAACTGGTTGAAAATGTAACGGAAGTGTCGGTGCATACGATCCGCGATCGTTGTGCCCGCGCGCCGGCGCCGGGGGCGCTCCGGTCGCATGGCGGAAGCCTTCGAACATAAACAATTTCTTCCCATAGCCGCAACAATCGCTACAGTGAAACGCCATCCAGCACCCGGCGCCGGCGGCAGCGTTCGCCGGCGCATTGTCGCGCGGAGGGCGGCACCGTGCGACGGAGCACCGGGTCGGGTGGCACGGGATTTACGAGTGAGTGAAAACGCCATGAACATAAGCTTTGCTAAACCGTCTCTGCCCAAGGCAGCGGCACTCGTGGTCGGTGTCGCGGAGGGCCGCGCCCTGTCGGCGACGGCGGCCCGGCTCGACAGCCGCGCCGGCGGTGTCCTGACCCGGGCGATGGCCGGAGACCAATTCACCGGCAAGAGCGGCCAGTTTCTGCCGATACTGGCGCCGCACGATCTCAAGGTCGATCGTATCGTGCTGGCCGGCCTCGGCAAGCTCGAGAAGTTCGACAGCGCCGCCGCCGAAAAGCTGGGCGGCGCGATCGTCGGCCACCTTGCGGCGTCGCGGACGGCGCAGGCCTCGATCGCGGTCGATGCCCATAAGGAGTCGCCGATCACCGCTGCCGAGAGTGCCGCGCGCCTGGCCTACGGTGCATCATTGCGTAGCTACCGGTTTGGAAAGTACCGGACCAAGAAGCGCGACCGGGATCGCCCGCCACCGCGCCGACTGACGGTGATGGTCGCGGATCCGGCGAAGGCCAGGGCCGCATATCGGCCGTTGTCCGGAATCGCCGCCGGCGTGTTCCTGACTCGCGATCTGGTGTCCGAGCCGGCCAACGTGCTGTTTCCGGTGGCGCTCGCCGCCCGCGCCCGCCAGCTCACCGATGACGGCGTCAAGGTCCAGGTGATGGGCGAGGCGCGCATGGAGAAGCTGGGGATGGGCTCCCTGCTCGGCGTCGGCCGCGGCAGCCGCCATGAATCCCAACTCGTCGTCATGCAATGGAACGGCGCGCCCAAGGCCAAGACCCGGACCCCGATCGCTTTTATCGGCAAGGGGGTCACGTTCGATACCGGCGGCATCTCGATCAAGGCATCGGCCGGCATGGAAGACATGAAATGGGACATGGGCGGCTCGGGCGTGGTGATCGGGCTGATGCGGGCGCTGGCCCGGCGCAAGGCCAAGGTCAACGCGGTCGGCGTGATCGGCCTGGTCGAGAACATGCCGTCCGGCTCCGCCCAGCGGCCCGGCGATATCGTCACGACCATGTCCGGGCAAACGATCGAGGTGCTCAACACCGACGCCGAGGGCCGCTTGGTGCTGGCGGATGCGCTGTGGTACACCCAGAGCCGGTTCAAGCCGCGATTCATGGTCGATTTGGCGACCTTGACCGGAGCGATCATCGTTGCGCTGGGCACAGAGCGCGCCGGATTGTTCAGCAACGACGAGACTCTGCGGGACCAGTTGATGGCCGCCGGAGACGCGGTCGGCGAAAAGCTGTGGCCGATGCCGAGCGATGCCGCCTACGGTAAGGAGATCGATTGCGACATCGCCGATATGAAGAACATCGGCTCCGGGCGCGGGGCCGGCAGCGTCACCGCGGCGAAGTTCCTGGAGCGGTTCGTCAACAAGGTGCCCTGGGCGCACCTCGACATCGCCGGCGTGACCTGGTCGAAGAAGGGCTCGGCCCTGGTGCCCAAGGGCGGCACCGCTTTCGGCGTGCGCCTGCTCGACCGTCTGGTCGCCAATTCCTACGAGGTCAAGTAGAGCTGTCGGAGGCATCGGGACACCGGCCTTGAGGAGAGGGGTCATGGTCAAACGCATTCTGGGTGCGATCGCGGTGGCGGCAATGATGATCGCCGGCGTCCAGGCCGCCACGGCCGATTCCTGCAATTTCGCCAGTCCCGATGACGCCCGCTTGCTTGCCCTGCGCGCCTCCGCCCATCTCGACCGGGTCGGGCCCGAGCAGGCATTCCGCGATTTCATGGACCCGGCCGCCAAATTCGTCGATCGCGATCTCTATGTGTTCGTGCTCGACTTGAACGGCGTGCTCTGGGCCAGCGGCGCGTTTCCGAATCAAATCGGCGCCGAGGCGCTGGACGCGCAGGACGCGAGCGGGCGGTTCTTCGTCGAGGACATGGTCCGGATCGCCAAGGACGAGGGCGAGGGCTGGGTCGAATACGAAATGCTTCATCCCTGCACCGGCGACCTGTCGCCCAAGGTGAGTTTCGTCAAGCGGGTCGGCGGCTTCATCGTCGGCGTCGGGGCCTACGGCACCATGAGTGCCTGAGCCGATGCCGGACAGCCCCGAGATCGGCTTCTACCACCTGCAAAAATGGCCGCTGGAGCAGGCCTTGCCGCGCCTGCTCGAGCAGGCGCTGGCGCGTGGTCTTCGGGCCGTGGTCCGGGTCGGCTCCGAGGCACGGTTGGAGTCCCTGAACGCCGCCTTGTGGACCTATCGGCAGGAATCGTTCCTGCCCCATGGCGGCCCGGCGGACGGCCAGGCGGCCGCGCAACCGGTTTACCTGACCACCGGGGATGACGTGCCCAACGAGGCCACGCTTTTGGTCCTGTGCGATGGGGTCGCGGCCGCCGATGTCGATGCGTTCGATCGCTGCGCCGATATGTTCGATGGTCACGAGGCGGCTGTCGCCGCGGCACGAAGCCGGTGGCAGGCGCTCAAGGACCAGGGCTATCCGCTGACCTATTGGCAGCAAACCGACGACGGCAAGTGGCGCGCCAAGGACTGAACCGGCGACCGCCGGGGTTCAGGCCGATGGGACCTCGCGCTCCGCGAACGCGCGTTCGGCGGGCGTGCCGTCGCGCCCGCATCGATATCCCGGACGGATTCGAATACGGGATCGCCGAACTGGGCCGCGCCACCACCACGGCCCTGGGCGACATCGAGCTCGATGTCGCCAACAGTTACGGCCAGTTCGCCGAGATTCACCGGTCGCACACCGGCATGGTGCGCGGCGCTCGATAGCCCGGCCGGCCATGAGCGGACCCCTCGATTCCGAGGGATTTATCACCTTGACTGAACAGTCAGTCCGGGGATACATTGCTGCGACGACACGGTGTTTTAACGAGTCGTCTGCAAAAGGTTTTGCGCTATGATCCCCCTGCCTCGGCTAAAGGGCAGGAAGGTAGGATTGCCAATGCCCGCTCCAACGCCCGATAAACTTTCCCAGCAATTGGGAACGCAGCGAAGAATGGTCGATTTCGACACATTCGATATCCAACTGCAGGAATTGCTGAGGATGCTAGAAGAGGGCCAGATATCGGTCGCTCCAGCATATCAACGTCAATTTCGGTGGAATTCAGAACGCTGCTCACTATTGATAGAATCTCTAATGCTTGGCATCCCCGTTCCCAATTTGTTTATGGCGACGAACGAGGACAACACTTGGGAAGTGGTTGATGGGGTTCAGCGTTTAAGCGCAATAGTCAAATTCGCTGGCACCAATGAACTGCGTGAGCAACTTCATCTGGATGGTGCGCTCGTATTGGAGGGTTTGGAGAAGATTGATGTGTTCAACGGCCTGCCATTTGAGGGTCTCCCGACATCGATTCAGCAACATGTAAAGACGCGGCCCCTTCGGGTTGTCACCCTAAACGATAAGAGTGACAAGATAATAAGGTTTGACCTGTTCGAACGTCTCAACACTGGCGGTGTTTTGCTGACGGAGCAAGAGATTCGAGACTGCGTGTTCCAAGGAGAATTTGCCGACAAGCTGGATGATTTGGCGAAAACCGACGATTTCCAGACTGTAGTGAAATTAACCAATAAACAGCAGACTGACGGAACTATGGAGGAGTGTGTACTTCGGTTTTTCGCATTTCTAGATCGATACAGGGAGTTCGATCACAGCGTCACGGAATTTTTAAATGGGTACATGAGAGATGCGAGTGAGCGTTTTGATTACCGCCTTCGCGAGGGCGAATTTAGAAACGTATTCGCGCAGCTAGCTGCGGTTTTCCCTGACGGCATTATGCGACCCGGTCGCAAGGGTAGGACTCCTCTGAATCTTTATGAGGGGATAACAGTTGGTGCCGCCCTAGCCATCCGAAGGAATGGTGAACTGGACACGGGCAACATGCAGGTTTGGATGGCCTCAGACGAGCTGCGAGGATTTACGACAGGCGCGACAAATGATCGGCGCGCAGTAAGGGGGCGTATCGAGTTCTGCAGAGATCGCTTTTTGGGAAAGCCTTATGTTCCCGGCGCTAAAGACTGAAGTAGAAGCTCGATTTGATGCAATTAACTTGTTCTTTGGGGCCACAAGGAACTTGACCGAAAATCACGCAGCGATAGCAAAAGGTCTAATGTTCGTACAGATGTATGCTGTCTATGAGTTCACTGTGAATAGCGTGGTAAGCGCAGCAATTGATTCGATCAAGAGCTACAATCACAAGATGAAAGATATGTCCCCCTCACTAATGGCCCTATTTCTTGACCCCGAATTAAATTCATTGAGAGATGGCCAAAGAAGGAATGAATGGAATAATCGGCTCAAACTGTTTGAACGCGTGTTTTCCCGAGAGACATTAAATCTATCCAGTGGTACTAGACCACCTAACGATGGCTCGCACTATAGATACACGCATTTGGTTTTAATCTTTCAGGTATTTGGTATTAGGCGTTTGCCGGTACGTCGTCGTAACCACATTCAGAGAATAACTGAGGTTGTAGACCACAGGAATTCTATCGCTCACGGAAACGAAAGAGCCGAGGATATCGGGCGCAGATACACGAAGTCAGAAATTCAAACTGCGATTCGTCAAATGAAGAGTGTGTGCATGTTGCTGCTTACGGTTTTTGATGAGTATTGCGCCGACCCTTCTCGACACTGCAGGTGAGAGGCAGCTTATGGCGGCCAAGGTCAACATCCCCGCTGAATACAGCGAAGAGGAAACGGCCCGGAGGCGCGACGAAGTAATCCGCCGCATGGCGAACACCCCGCCGCAACCGCGTAAGCCTAAGAATCATCCTCGTCGGGGAAAGAAAACGTCAACTGCAGATCGCAAGACGGTCCGGGACCGGGGAAAATCCTAATGGGCCATCTCGGTACGGGATCGGTCAGTGCGTTGATAGGTCACCCGTTTGCCAACCGCGCCCTTGATGGCCTTAACGGCACGTTCAGCGTCGGTGATTTCAAGGGCGTTACGCTCATTGTAACGGAAATCAAACTCAGCCAAGTAGCGCTTCAAATGCTGCTGGCTGACATGGTGGTAGGTGCCCGTGATCCCGCGCTTCAATACCGCGAAGTAGCTTTCCGCAGTGTTGGTATGCGCTTCAACGCGCACATATTCGCCTGCGGTGTGATTGACGACTTTTTGGTCAAAGTCGCGGTGCATATGGCGATACTGGCCAGCATCATCGGTCATCAATCTAGTCTGTCCCTCCAATTGGTCAACGAGGATCGGGCGCAGCGTAGCAGCGGCTACGCTTGGTGTATGGATGGAGCGGACGCGGCCTTTGCGCTCGACAAGCGAGAACACCGTCTCCTTGCGCCAACTACCACCAAGACGCTTCTTGGCCCGCTGGCTGCGATGACGGTTCTTTTCCTTACCGCCAATGAACGTCTCGTCGGCCTCTACAATCTTACCCTCTCCACCCATCGAACCCGGAGCCGGGTTCAATTCGCGCATTCCTTCCCGGATGCGGTGAGCCATGAACCACGCGGTCTTGTACGGAACGCCAAGCATTCGATGAAGCTGATGGGCCGACATGCCTTTCTTGCTCGCACACATCAGGTGCGTCGCAAGGAGCCATTTGGTCATCGGAATGTGCGACCGTTCATAGATCGTCCCGACGCGAGCCGTGAACTTCTTGCGGCAGTCCTTGCAGTGGTACCAGCCCGGCCCCATCGATTTGCCGCCCAGCGGCTTAACAGTGTCCGCCTGGCCGCAATACGGGCAGTAGAGACCATCGGGCCAGCGGATTGCTTCAAAGTGCTCTCGGGCTGCGTCTGGGTCGGTGAAAATCGGGTTAGTCAGGTCAACGGTGGTCATGGGCTATCTCCTTGACCACAAATATAGAATGTCCGGCGTGTTCAGTCAAGGTGATAATTCCCGATTCCGGGGGCAATTTAAGAGGGGCAGATTCAAGAGAGGGTCAATGTAAAAGGGGACATTGTACCTTTTAGTTGCCGTGTCAAGAGTTCAAGGGGGACATGCCAAGAGGGGACAGTCAAGGGGGACAATGTATTTTTTAGCTACCGTCCTTCCTTTTCATCCACGAATTTTCCCATTTCAACTTCGACACAAAACTGAAAAACTTCTTATAAAGTACAATGACCCCGTTCGTTGTTTTGATTGATTTTGCCGTGATGGGCGGCGGCGGCCCTCAGGCGGCGGCGGCGGTCGGCGGGGCGGTCGTCGTGGCCGGGTGGGGCCAGGTCTCGAGCAGGGCGGCCTGGCGGGCTTCGGCCTCGGCGATGTGGCGGGCCTTGACGTGGCCGAAACCGCGAATCGTCTCCGGGATCGCGGCGATGGCCACGGCGAGGGCGTGGTTGTCCCGGTCGAGGCCGTCGATCAGGGTCGCGATCGTCGCTTCATACTCGGCGATCAGACGCCGCTCCCGGCGCCGCTCGGCGGTGTGGCCGAACGGGTCCAAGCCTGAGCCGCGCAGCCACTTCAAGCGCGCCAGCACGCCCATAGCCGGGAGAATCCATGGCCCGAACGCGCGCTTGGCCGACAGTCCGGTCTCCGGATCGCGCCGGGTCAGCAGCGGCGGCGCAAGATGGAACTGTAACTTGGCCCCGGCCTCGAAGGTATTGCTGAGCGCCGCGGCGAAGCGGCCATCCGAGTACAGCCGGGCGACCTCGTACTCGTCCTTGTAGGCCATCAGTCTGTAGGCCGAGCGGGCGACCGCGATGGCGAGTCCGGCCTCGCCCTCCGCGCGTTCGGCTTCAGCGTCCCGGACCCGCCGGACCAGGGACCGGTAGCGCGCCGCGTAGGCACGATCCTGATAGGCTTCCAATTCGCCGGCGCGATGGGCGACGATCTCGTCGAGGGTCTCCGGATCGGCCTCGGGCGCGGCGCCGGCTTCAGCAACCGCCGCCACAGCCGCCTGGTCGAGCGCCGCCCGCCGGCCCCAAGCGAAGGCCTCGCGGTTCATGGCGAGCGCCACCCCATTGAGCGTGATCGCGGCGTCGATCGCTTCCGCGGAGACCGGGATCAGCCCGCGCTGATAGGCGAGGCCGAGCATGAACAGATTGGCGGCCATCGAATCGCCCAGCAACTTGAGCGCCAGGCGGGTGGCATCGATGAAGGTGACCCCGCCGCCGGCGGCATCCCGAATCCGGGCGGCGACATCGGCGCCCGGAAAGCTGAGATCCGGGTCGCGTGTGAAATGGCCGGTGATCTGCTCATGGGTGTTGACCAGGACCGTGGTCCGATCGGTCGCCATCACCGAGAGCGCCAGGTCGTCGCCGGTGACCAGGCTGTCGCAGCCCAGCACCAGATCGGCGGCCCCGGCGCCGAGGCGGACGGCGGCGATGTCGCCGTCGCTCGCGGCAAGCCGGATATGGCTGGTCACGGCGCCGCCCTTCTGGGCCATGCCGAACTGATCGACGGTCGAGAACGCCTTGCCTTCCATATGGGCGGCCATGGTCAGCAGGGCGCCGATGGTGACCACGCCGGTGCCGCCGACCCCGGCGACCAAGATGGCGTAGGGCCGGCCCGGCTCCAGGCGCCGCCGCTCTGGCTCCGGCAGGTCGATCAGATGGGCCGGCGGCCGAGCGCCCGCCATGCGCCGCTTCACCTGTCCGCCGTGGACGCTGACGAAGCTCGGGCAAAAGCCCTCGGCGCAGGAATAATCCTTGTTGCAGGCCGATTGGTCGATCCGGCGCTTGGCGCCAAAGGCGGTGTCCACCGGCACCACGGACAGGCAGTTGGACTTGGCGTTGCAGTCGCCGCAGCCCTCGCAGACCAGTTCGTTGATCATCATTCGGCGCGGCGGATCGGCCAGCCGGCCACGCTTGCGGCGGCGCCGTTTTTCGGCGGCGCAGGTCTGATCATAGATCAGCACGCTGACCTCCCCGCCCCGCCGCAGATCTTTCTGCACCCGGTCCAGGGCGCGGCGGTGGTCAATGGTGGTGCCGGGCGGAAACGCGGTGCCGATGGGATACTTGCCGGGATCGTCGCTGACCACCGCGATCCGTTGCACACCCTCGGCACGGACCTGATTGGCGATCGCGGCCGGCGACAACGGGCCGTCCACCGGCTGGCCGCCGGTCATCGCCACCGCGTCGTTGTAGAGAATCTTGAATGTGATGTTGGCGCCCGCCGCGACACAGGCGCGGATCGCCAGCAGGCCCGAATGGTAATAGGTGCCATCGCCCAGATTCTGAAACACATGCTCGGTCGTGACGAACGGCGCCTGGCCGAGCCAATTGACCCCTTCGCCGCCCATATGGCAGTGGGTCTGATTGTCGCGGTCCATATAAGTGGCCATGTAGTGGCAGCCGACGCCGCCGAAGGCGCGGCTGCCCTCGGGCACCCGGGTCGATGTGTTGTGGGGGCAGCCCGAGCAGAAATAGGGCAGACGGGTGACCGTGAGTTTGTTGCGTTTGTCCGCGGCCGCGGCCTGGGCGTCGAGGAACGCCAATCGTGCGGTGATCCGCTCGCTGGTGTGGAAATGGGCGATGCGCCGCGCCAGGGTCCGGGCGACATGCTCGGGCGTGTACTCCGGAAAATCGGGCAGAATCATGGCTCCCGACTCATCAAAGCGGCCGACCACCCGCGGCCGCCGTCCGTCGGGCAGGCCATAGAGGGCGTCCTTGATCTGCGTCTCCGCCAGGCGGTGTTTTTCCTCGACGACGAGAATCTCTTCCAGGCCGCCGGCGAAGTCCCTGATGGTGACCGGGTCGGCGGGATAGGGCATGCCCAATTTGAGGACGGTGATGCCCAGCGATGCCGCTTGGCCCTCGTCGATACCCAAATCACGGAGGGCTTGGCAAACGTCGGTCCAGGCCTTGCCGGTGGCGATGATTCCGTAGCGGCGCCGATCACCGCCATGGGTCACGCGGTTGATTTGGTTGGCGCGGGCGAAGGCCAGGGCGGCCGGGATCTTGTGATGGCGGAGCCGCGGTTCCTGATATTGCCAGGAATCGGGGAAACGCAAGTTGAGCCCGTCGTCGGGGAGCGAGACGTCGTTGGGCACCAGGATTTCGGGCCGGGCCGCCTCGGCTGTCACCGAAGACGCGGCATCGACCGTATCGGGAATCAGCTTGAAGCCGACCCAACCGCCACAGAACCGCGACAGCGCCCAGCCCAGGAGCGCGAAGTCGATGATTTCCTGAACCGACGCCGGATACAGGACCGGCATCAACAGGTCGGCGAACAGGGTCTCATGGGCGGCCGGTGAATCGGTCGAGGACAGCGGATGGTCGTCGCCGACCACCGCCAGCACGCCGCCGTGGCGGGCGCTGCCGGCCAGATGGGCATGGCGGATGGCGTCGATGCTGCGGTCGAGGCCCGGCCCCTTGCCGTACCACATGGCGAACACGCCATCATGACGGGCGTCGCCGAAAATGCCCACCTGCTGGGTGCCCCATATGGCGGTGGCCGCCAGATCCTCGTTGATCGCCGGCAGGAAATGGATGTCGGCGCCGGGCAGGAACCGGTTCGCGGCCCACAGCTCCTTGTCTAGATTGTGCATCGGCGAGCCGCGATAACCGGAGATGAAGCAGGCCGTCCGCAATCCGGCGGCGCGGTCGCGCAGGCGCTGCATCATGGCCGCGCGGACCAGGGCCTGGCTGCCGCTGATGTGGATTCGGCCCTCGGTGCACTGATACTTGTCGTCGAGGGTGACCGCGTGATTGATCATGACCGGGCTTCCAGGCGCGCCGGCGTTACAGTTCGTCGCGGGTGATCGCCGCGCCGGCGGCCAACGCCCGGAGCTTGGCCACCGCCACCGTTCGCGCCAGCGGCACCATGCCGCAATTGGTGCAGGGGAAGATGCGCTCGGCCGGCGCATGCGCCAACGTCTGGCGGATCAGCGCCGCGACCTCCCCCGGGGTCTCGACCGTGTCGGTGGCGACGTCGATCACCCCGACCAGCACGTCCTTGTCGCCGAGCAGGTCGATCACCGCCGTCGGCACGCCGGAATGGGCCAATTCCAGGGACACCTGATCGATTTGGCTTTCGGCGATGGTCGGAAAGGTCGCCGCGTATTGGCGCCATTCGGAACCCAGGGTCTTTTTCCAGTCGTTGTTGGCCTTGATGCCGTAGCCGTAGCAGATGTGGATGGCGGTCTTGGCTGAGAGCCCCGCGACCGCGGTGTCCAAGGTTTCGATCCCCCAGTCCTTCACTTCGTCCAGATAGACGTTGTAGGCCGGTTCGTCGAACTGGATCACGTCGGCGCCAGCGGCCTCGAGGTCGCGGGCTTCCTGGTTGAGCACCCGGGCGAAGTCCATGGCCATGGTCGGGCGGTCGCCGTAGTGGTCGTCGGCCAGGGTATCGACGATGGTCATCGGCCCGGGAAGGGTGAATTTGAGCTTGCGGCTGGTATGGGCGCGGGCGAAGCGGACATCCTCGGCGTGGACCGGGGCCGGGCGGCGAATGGCTCCGACCACGGTCGGGCAATCGGCCTCGTAGCGGTCGGCGCGGATTCCGATCCTCTTCTTGCGCGCGAAGTCGATACCCTCGATCCGCTCCAGAAAGCCGTGGACGAAATGCTGGCGCGACTGTTCGCCGTCGGAGACGATATCGATGCCGGCGTCCTCCTGGTCGAGCAGCGCCAGGCGCACCGCGTCGCGCTTGGCCTGGGCCAACTGGTCTTCATCGGCGATCCGCCATGGCGCCCACAGCGGCACCTCCTCGGCCAGCCAGGCCGGCTTTGGCAAGCTGCCGCTGATGGTGGTTTCCAGCATATCGGCCACGTCCCGAGGTGCCGGCGTCGCGGTTCAGGCCGCCGATTTCCACTTGATCGTGCAGCCCATGCTGGCGATTTGCTCGGCCGGGCCGCGTCCGGTTTCCGCGACCCCGGTCATGGCCTCCAACAAGTCCCGGCGCGCGCCGGGCACCGGCGAGGTCCTGGATGCATCAAGCCGGCCCCGGTATTGCAGCTCGAGATTCGAGTTGAAGCCGAAGAAATCCGGCGTGCAGATCGCGTCATAGGCGCGCGCGACCCCTTGAGTCTCGTCATGGAGATAGGGGAACGACAGGCGCTTGGCCTCGGCCATGCGGACCATGTTCTCGAAGCTGTCCTCGGGGTAGGCGACGGCGTCGTTGGCATTGATCCCGATGGTATTCACGCCCAGCGCCCTCAACGCGGCCGCGTCGGCGATCAGGGGATCGAGAATCGCCTTCACGTAAGGGCAATGCTGGCACATGAACACGATGACCGTACCCTTCGCGCCCCGCAACGAATCCAACGAATGAGTCGCGCCATCGACTCCCTTGAGTGAAAAATCAGGTGCTTTCCAGCCGAAATCGCAGAGAGGGGGAGTTGCCATCAGTCGTCTCCAAGTTTGCCCGGTTGTCTATCCACTTAAGCGACCGGACTCAAGGCGCAAGGCTATTCCGTACGTACCATGACAGTCCGGCGGGTTTTAAGTACCACCCTCCCGAGCAGCCGTTCTATTTGCAGGTGATATTGTGAAACAGCCGATTCGCTTGGGTATTTTGACGGCGGCGGCCTTGGCTGTCGCGATCGGTACGGCGCCGGCGCGGGCGGCGCTGATTTCCACGGATTTGGCGGCCGGCGGCGACGGTCTGCTGATCCTCGACCAGGGCACCAGCCTGGAATGGCTGGACCTGACCGAAACCACCGGATTGAGTCCCAACGCCGTCACCGCGGGTCTGGGCGCGGAAACCTTGACCACCAACGCCGGGGCCTCCCTGCTCGGCTTCCGCTATGCCACCCAATCCGAGATCGAGACCCTGTGGACACACGCCGACCCCGCCTGGAACGGAGTCGACGGCCAGATTGCTGCCCATTTTGACGCCGCTTTCGACATCATCGGGCTGATGGGTTGCACCACGACGGCGTCGACCTGTCCAACCCTTGACCTCGACCCCTTCGAGGAGATCGGTCATCTCGGAATTTATCCTTCGGGGTCGGTGTTCAACGTCTCGGCCGTTACGATCGAAGGCCGCGATACCGGCGACCTCGGCCGATTTGCGATCCAGCAGATCACGAACATGGATAGGGCTGACAGCAGCCCTTCGCGGGGTCATTATCTGATCCGTGACGCGGTCATTACCCCGTTGCCCGAACCCACCCCGGGGGCCTTGATGGCGCTCGCCTTGGCCGTGTTCGGCTTGATGCGGTTGCGGCGCGGCGCCTCGCCAAACCACGCCTGACCACCACCCGACCCGAAACCCGCCACGGCCGCGGACACAACCGGACGCGGGCCGTGGCTCGTGTGGCCGTGCTCGGGGGCGCGGCGCGCAGGATCCTCGAGGGGTCGTTTCGCCCGCTCGCTGTTTTCCCACGGTGTTTCTATATCGAGAACGGCCGAGGCGCGGGCGATGCCCCGGGCCAAGGTTTCCGGCGGGCCGGCGATGTAATGCCGTCATGGTCGTCCGTGGTATCGGCCACGCGCGGCTTACCACTCCGCCGGGCATCTGGCGCGGCTCGCCGGCTGGCTATGCGCCTTCGGCGACGATCGCCGCGACCGCGTCCTTGCCCAGGCCCACCTTTTCGGCCGCTTCGAGCATCTGGTTCCAGGTCAGATCGTCCAGGGGCACGCCGCTGGCCAGGCGCTCGGCCTTGGTCAGGTTCTCGATCTCGCCGGGCAGGAGGATCTTGCCGTCCGCGGCCAGGGGCGGCGAGGCCCTGACCCAGTCGATCAAGCGGCTGACATCGCCACCGAACGCCTCTCCGGCGATGGTGTCGGGATCGAGATAGATCGACATCATGGCGTTGGCGACCCGATCGGCGGTCGGGTTGTCGGGGTTGCTGGCGCCGCCGCCGGTCAGCCCGCCGGCCAGAACCTCGCACAGCATCGACAGGCAATAGCCCTTGTGGGCGGCGATGGTCAGGATCGCTCCGGGCGGGTCGTCGTAGAACGCATCGGCGCTGGTGGTGGCCTGGCCATGGCCGTCGATGAGGGCGTTCTCGGGCACCGGGACGCCCTTGTTCCGCGCCACTTTGATCTTGCCTTCCGCGATCACGCAGGTCGACATGTCCACGATCATCGGTGGGCCGCCGGGCATAGGGATTCCGGCCGCGATCGGATTGGCCGAAAGCCGACGATCGCTGCCGCCAAATGGCGCGACCAGAATGCCGCCGCCGCTGGTGTTGACGAAATGAATCGAGACCAGCCCGGCCTCGGCGGCGCGAATCGCCCAATCGCCGATACGCCCGAGATGGCCGGCATTCCGCAACCCGACCACGGCGACCCCACTCCGCTGGCATTTAGCGATGCCGAGATCGACCGCCTGCTCGCCAAGGATTTGGCCGAATCCCGAATTGCCATCGACGATCGCGATCGAGTCGTTCTCGAACGCGACCGTGATGGTCCGATTGGGAACCATGGTTCCGTCCTTCATCCACTGAACGTAATAGGGCACACGGATCACGCCATGGCTGTCATGGCCGACCAGATTGGCCTCCACCAGATGGCGGCCGATCGCCGCCGCTTCGTCGTCGTTGCAACCGGCGCGACTGAAGATCGCCGTGACCACGGCGCGCAAGACCTCACGGGACAGATTCATCGGAATTCCCTCTTATTGTCGAAGTCGAACGGATCGGAGTCATTGGTAGCGCGCCGCGGGCGGCGGCGTCCAGTCGGCCCCGTCGGCGCCGGCGCCGCAGACCAGGGCGCAAATCTCGGTGCCCGGTTCGGGGCGAAACTTGCCGGTGAGCAAGGCCGCGATCGGGGCCGCGGCGCTCAATTCGGCACCGATCCCGAATTCCCGCCACAGCCAGCGCGCGGCCTCGCGCATTTCCTCGTCCTCGACCAGCAGAATCTCGTCGACCAGGCGGCTGATGATACCGAGATTGATCTGTGCGCTCCGGCGCGGCGCCAAGGTGTTGGCCGCGGTGTCGATGGTCTCGAGGGTGACCAGATGGCCGGCGGCGACGCTGGCATGCAGGGTTGGCGCGCCCACGGGTTCGATGCCGATCACCCGTGTTTGGGGCCGGAGCGCCTTGATCGCGAGCGCGACCCCGCTGATCAGTCCGCCGCCGCCGATCGCGACCAGCACCGAGTCCAGCGCCGGCAGGTCGTCCAGAATCTCCAGTCCCAGGCTGCCCTGGCCGGCGATCACCAGCGGATCGGCGAACGGGTGGATGTAACAGCGCCCGGTTCGTTCCGCGTCTCTCTGAGCGACCCGGTTGGCGTCGTCCCAGACGGCGCCCTCGATGACGACCTCGGCGCCCCAGGCGCGCAGTTGGTCGGCCTTGCGGGGCGGCGTGTTGGCGGCCAGATAGACACGTGTCGGCGCGCCCGCGCGCCAGCCGGCGTAGGCGACGCCGAGGCCGTGATTGCCGCCCGAGGCGGTGACCAGGCCGCGCGCCCGCGACGAGGGGTCGAGCGCCGCGACCCGATTGCTGGCGCCCCGAGCTTTGAACGAGCCGCTGATCTGGAGGGATTCGAGCTTGAGCCACAACGCCATGCCATCCGCCGCCGGCCGCCGTGCCGGCGCGGCGCGGATCATCGGGGTGCGCCGGACCCAGCCGGCGATCCGGGTCGCGGCCGCGCGAATGTCGGCGAGGCTCGGCGGTTCAATTTCGATCGCGGTGTTCATCGTTGTCGATCGTTATGGCCGACTGTGTTCCGTCTGACCGAGCACGAGGATGGTCATGCCCTGGGCGCGTCCCCGAATTTCGACATCGTGGCGTTCGGCGTCATCGCGGGCCAGACCGCCCAGCGCCGCCGTATCCTCCGACACCACCAGTTGGGCGGAGAAATTCTTGGTCATGCCTTCCAGACGGCTCGCGGTGTTGACCACGTCACCGACGACGGTGATGCCCTTGAGGTTGTCATAACCCATTTCGCCCACGATCACCGGGCCGGAATGAATGCCGATGCCGATCCGTAGCGGCTCCGCGAGTTCGGCGCCCAAGCTCTCGTTGAGGCGATCGAGGCGCTCGGCCATCAGCCTCGCCGCCCTGATCGCATCGCGGCAGCCCTCGGATAAGCCGCTGTCGAGCCCGAACAAGGCCATGATGCCGTCGCCCACGAATTCGTTGACCACGCCGCCGGCGTCCTCGATCGCCTCGGCCATGGCCACCCGATAGCGGTTGAGCACGAATACCACGTCATAGGGGAGGCGGTTCTCGGCGAGACGGGTAAAGCCGCGCAGATCGGCGAACAGGATCGCCACCGATCGCTCCTCGCTATCGCGGCGCCTGGTGCGCTGATAGGCATCGGCCGCGGTCGCGGTCGGTACCAGGAGCGGGGAGACCGCGAGATCGTGGGCCGGGCGCAGCTGACAGGCGAGGCGCACCGAGGCCGGCGCCGATATCCGTTCGAGGACTTTTTGTTCCGACGGGCTCGGCGGCGCCAGCCAATCACCGCCCCGATCGATATGGACCCGGCAGGTCGAGCAGCGGCCGTGGCCGCCGCAGACAGAGGCATGGGGAATGCGGGCCGTGCGCAGAACCTCCAAGAGCGTCATGCCGGGGGCAATCTCGAGCGGATCGCGATCGTCGTAATAAAGCTGTGGATGGCGAGACCGAGCGCGAACCAGGGCACGCGCGGCGCGGGCGATCATCAGACCGGCGAGCAGGGCGGCGAATGCGCCCTGGCTGGCGTAGTTCCAATAGAACACCCAATCGACCATCTCCGGCGCCGCCCCGGCGGTGATGAAGACCTGGTTCAGCCAGTCGTCCTGCCGGGCCAAGGCCAGGGCCCGGTTGCCGGCCGAAACATAGCCGGCCAGCGCCAGGGTCGGGATCAGGAGGGCAATAGTGAAGGCGAGCCGTTGGCGCGCCGCGTACCACGGTTTCAAGCGCAGCCAGAAATGGACGCCGATGCAGCCATGAATCCAGACCACGATTAGCGTGACAGCTTGTTGAAGCCCGAGCCAAGGATAGAGCACCCATAGAAGGGAGAGTGTGACCGTGTAGCTATGGTTCACATCGAACGTTTCGACCAGGAACCGGGTGCCGATCACATGCCCGGCGAGCATCAGGGGGATCAGCAGGCCGAGCATGGTTTGGGCAAGCTGCCAGGGTGGCAGGCGCAGGCTGCGCCGCGAATAAAGCGCCCAAATCGACGTCGCCATATGGGTCACCGTCGCGCCGGCCAACAGGACCGTGCCGGGAATCGTCCGCCAAGGATCGATCGAAATCACCCGGGCCGCATTCATGACCTCGAGCGACACCAAACCGAGAACATGGTTGCCGAGATGCAGGCTCACGAACACCAGCAGCACCAGCCCGCTGTACAGGCGCACACGATTGACGAAAGACCGCACGGCCTCAAGCTCCCCGGGTCAGGCGAACTGCAGGTCGCCCGCCGCCGGCGCCTATTCTGGTCTGGTCACGAGAATTGGTGGAGCCACGAAAAGGCGAATCCCTGACCTCTTGACTGCCATCCAAGTGTTCCATCTCGAACCATACCGACCCCAATCCCGACTCTCAAGCCGACCAAGGAATCGATCGAAGGCGGCGACAATCGAGCCGGCCGGCTCGCGGCGGCGGCTCAGCGGCAGGCCGATCTCGCGCACCAGCTTCTCGACGATCGCGCGCGCGAAATCTTCGTAATCCTCGGCGCGCAGGACGAAGGCGTTGGGTCCGCCGATCACGTTCTCCTGGTAATAGGCATCGACGAACGGCTGGTCCTTGACGATCGCGAGGCCGTTGATGGTGACACCGAGGGCGAGCGCCTGGTCGCGCACGGTGGTCGGCAGCGGGCCGGAATTGCTGCGCCCGTCTCCCGACACGTCGATGGTCAGACGCGCACCCTCGAATGGGTTGCCCTGGATCTCGGTCAAGGCGAATTGGATGGCGCCGCTGATCGAGGTCGCGCCGCCGGCGATGGTGCGCGGGACGCCGCCGACGCGGTCGGCGAACCGCGCGGCGCTGGCGGCATCCGATATCCGCGTCCAGTCGACGGCGACCGCTTGAGCCCTGGCGCCCGACCAATGAACCACCGTCGTGGCGATGCCGCCGATCGTCGAGGCCTCGATCGCGGAGACCACTTCGGGATGGCGGAACGCCGCGGCCAACCCGCTCATTTGCAGCCCATATTCGACCGCATCGATACTCGCCGAGACATCGACCGCAAGGACCAGTTCGAGATCGACCGCGTGGCGCTGCGCGACGGCGGTCGGGCATGCGATCAGGAAAACGACAAGCGCCCAACTCGGACGCCGAGGGACAGTCCACCGTGTCACGGCAACGACTTGGCGCTCCTAAAGCCGAGCAAGGCGCGGAATGCTATCAGATGCGGCGGGAAGCGAGAAGCCCGCGCGATCGACGGAGTCGGTTCGGGCGACCACCGTTTGCTTGTACAAGGGCCGTCAAATGTGTACGCTAGGATAAATCGAGAAACGGCTCGACGGTCCGGGATTTGCGACGGGCCGGATGTGCCCAAGAGGAGTGGCCGGGGGCGTGCCTAGCCTCCGGAGTGAGTTTCCGAGGCCGCGCTTATTGCCGTTAGGTGGGCCAGACGCTGTGCGAGTCAGAAGGACCGGATTGCCGTGCGACGGCGGTGCACCCGGACAGGTGCCGGGCACGCCGGAAGGCATCCGTATCGGCCGAGATCGAGGTTGTTGATTCGGCTGACAATTGACGCGCCCCACGCCCGACCGGGCTCGGAGCCTTGCCGCACGCCGCGCGGGGCACGAAAATGATCCGGCACGTACGCATATTCGATCCGCGGGCGATGAGAAGAGGTGCGTGGTGTTGTATGCCAAACAGCTGACTGTGGGCCTTAGCATGGCCTGGACGATCCTGGCCGTCGCCCCCGCCGGAGCGGAGACGATTGACAGGGTGGTGGTGAGCGGAACCGGGCTGTCCCGGGAAAGCGCCATCGAGTACACTGCGGAAGTCGCCGTCACGCTGGTCATGGAACGCTATGCCAGGACGGCCTCGCTCAACGAAAATCGCGAGCGAATCAGGAACCGGATCCTCGACCAGAGCGCGGGCTACCTGCAGTCGCTCAAAATCATCGACGAGGTCTTGGTCGCCGACGGGGTTCATGAAGTCACGGCGGAGGCAGCCGTGGACGTCGGCAAGCTCGTGACTTCGCTCAAGAATCTCCATGTCGCGATCAAGTTGATCCATCCTGGACCGAACCAGGCGATCGAAGGCCGCCGCGGAACAACCGGTCCCGAAGGTTCTCCTGACCATCACTGATCCCGGGCCACCGGCCCGGTCGTTTTCGCATCCGCTGGCTTGCGATAGCCTGCGCGAAAGAGGAGTCGGAACGCGCCGGTCAGAAGGTTCGGACAGGACAATTTCGTCGAAAGGGAAAGTGGGCAAGTGCGGAAAACGAAGATATCACGTCGCCAATTTCTGACCGCTTCCGCCGGGGCGGCGGCGGGCGCGGCGGTGGCACTCGGCTCACGCTCGGTTGGCGCTGTCCAATCGTCGGCGCCGGCGTTGACGATCCTGGCCCAAAATCGGGCCGATCTGCCCGCCGTGGAAGGGCTGCGCGCGGTGGTCGTCGGTGGCGGATGGGGTGGTCTTACCATCGCCAAGTATTTGAAGATTCATTCTCCGGAAATGGATGTCGTGCTGGTCGAGCGGCGGTCCATCTTCATGTCTTGCCCGATCAGCAATCTGTGGCTGGCGGACTTGGTGGATTACAGCTTCCTCACCCACAGCTTTCTCGATGCGGCGAGGAACAACAATTACACCTTCTTCAATGCCACCGTATTGGACGTCGATCGCGACAAGAGAAGGGTGCACACGGAGAAGGGCTACATCGATTACGACTATCTGGTGCTGTCTCCGGGCATAGATTACGACTACGGCGCCATAGGGGTGCATGATCCGGCCGAGCAGATTGCCCTCATGTCCCATTTTCCCGCTGCATTCAAGCCCGGCTCGGAGCACATCACGCTGAAGCGCAAGGTCGAGAATTTCACCGGCGGTTTGTTCCTGCTGACCGTGCCCAGCGGCAATTACCGGTGCCTGCCCGCCCCCTACGAGCGGGCCTGCATGATCGCATCGGTCTTGAAGCGGAAGAAAATCAAGGGAAAAGTTATCCTCTTGGATCATAATCACGATATCAAGATCAAGGGAGAGGGTTTTCATGCTGCCTTTGAGGAGCTCTACAAAGACTATATTGAATATTATCCGTCCATAACGATCGTCGGCGTGGACGTCGAGAACAAGACGGTGATCGACGAGTTCGATGACTACAGGTTCGACGACGCCGCCATTTATCCCAGGATCCGCGGCTCCAAGTTGATCGAGACCTTGGGGCTGGTAAACGATACCAGCCCCCAAAAGGAGGCACGGATCAATCAATACCGAAACAACTTGATCGACGACGAACGGGTCTACGTCATCGGCGATTCGCGCTCGACCGGCTACTCCAAGAGCGGCAGCACCGCCCAGGCGGAGGCCAGGTACGTGGCCAGGGTGATCGCCGCCCGGATCAAGGGCGAGGAGATCGAGTGGCAGAGCCCTTATACCTCGTGCTACTCCATGGTCGGCGCCGAGCCCATGGAAGCGATCTATTTCGGCTCCGAATACTTGCCGCCGCAGGCTGACATCACGGCGATGAGCATGGAGCGGACGATCTCGAGCTGGACCGATACCGGGGCCGCTTTTGCCTGGCGCGACCGCAATATGCTGCGCAGCGCGGAGATGGGCGAGGAAATGATCGGCTGGGCGATCACGCACTACAAGGAAATGTTCGAATAGCGCCCCGCCGCCATTTCGTTCCCGACCCGGTACGGACAAGGCGACCACGCGCCGGGGCGCCGAGGGCGCGAAGCATGTCCGCGGCGTTGCGCGGCGGATCACGGCGCCGCGCGACGCCATCAGCGATCGGGACGCCGTCATAGGCATGTCCCGGGTGGGTCAATGGTTCGGTCGGCGTTAGGAAAAGTGGAAGGCAAGACCAGAGTACGTCTTTGGGTTCGCGCCGCGGCGGCAGCGGCCGCACTCGGATGCGGCGCTCTCGCCGTCGGCCACGGCGCTTCGATTTCGGCGCAGGGGGCCGACGGCCTCCAAGACCAGAGGGCGGCCGCGCAGCCGCCGCCGGCGAGCATGCTGGCTGAAGCCCGCCGGCAGCCGGGTGATATTTTCGAGGATTGCCCTTCGTGCCCCGAAATGGTGGTGGTTCCGGGCGGCGAATTCATGATGGGTTCCCCCGAAAGTGAGCAAGGGCGCGCCGGCAATGAGGGTCCCGATCACCGCGTCTCGATCCGCCAAGGATTTGCCATTGCGACCGTCGAAACGACGTTTACCGAATGGGCGGCCTGCGTCGCCGACGGCGGCTGCGGCCGAAACCCGTCGGCGGATGGCGGCTGGGGTCGCGGCGAGCGGCCGGTCATCAACGTCAGCTGGGAAGATGCGAACTCATACTTGGTGTGGCTGCGACAGAAGACGGGTTTGCGATACCGCCTGCCGAGCGAAGCCGAGTGGGAGTATGCGGCGCGGGCGACGACGACGACGGCGCGTTATTGGGGGCCGTCCGCAAGCCGCGCCTGCCGCCATGACAACGTTTACGATCGGGCTGGCAAGCAGGTGAACCAGTTCGCCTGGGAACATCATGAATGCGATGACGGCTATGCGCATACGGCGCCGGTCGGCATGTTTCAAGCCAACGGATTCGGGCTCCATGACATGCTCGGAAACGTGTCGGAATGGGTCGAGGATTGTTGGCACGAAGGCTATGCCGGCGCTCCGGTCGATGGCAATGCCCGAAGCCGGTCGCTGCGCACGGGCCGGCCCGAGCCGTACGCGCCGTGGCCGGACGGTGATTGCAACGCGCGCGTTCATCGCGGCGGGGCTTGGAACACCCGACCAAGCGACGCACGATCCGCCAGCCGGAACGGGCAAGATACCGGGTTCCACAGCGATTCCGTTGGTTTTCGGGTTGCCAGGACGCTGCAGTAAGGCCGGCGCTAGCCCGGATATCTCACAGAGGCGTAAATAATGCTCCTGTGGGGTGGGAGGTGGCGGGAGGTGGCGGGAGGTTGGGGTGCGGACAAGAGAACCCGCCCGGCGGTGCCGGTTGGTCTGGTCTGGTCTGGATCCTCTGCTGTTGACGT
>CAJWQN010000013.1 GCA_913045505.1 uncultured Rhodospirillaceae bacterium
ACCTCCCGCCGGGGCCGAACCTTATACGTCCCCAATCCCAACAGGTCAACAACCAGTCAAGTCTCGGTCGCGAGAGGCTGTCGACACCAATTGGCGCAAGGGGATGCCAATCGCTGGCTCCGCCACGCGAAACCCGCTATGTTCCGGTCATGTCTCAGGATCCGAGCAGCGTCAAGGCTCCGAAACCACGGGCGGACACGCCGTCAGTTCCGTCCAACACGTCCGAGCCCCGGCCCAAGCGGTCGCCGATCGTGCAGCCTCCGGGCGAGGTCGGCGGTCCCAAGGGACCCGAGCCGACCCGATATGGAGATTGGGAACGGGGCGGGCGTGTTTCCGACTTCTGACCGGAATCGGCATGATCGGCTCAAGAATTTTTCGACGCTATTTTTTTGACTATATTGTTCTTGTTACGTTCGATAAGAACCCGTATAAAGGTTGAAGAATCTAAAATAAATACACGCAATTAGACGGAAATGCGAGTCGTTCCAACGACGCTTCTGGCACAATCGATAATCGGGGCGGCGCTCGTGCTGGCCTTTCCGGCATCCGCGGCCGAGATCTTGGACGGGCCGGTACCGGCACGCGTGACCGAAGTCATCGACGGCGACACGCTGGCGGTGGAGGTGCGCATATGGCTCGGCCAAGATTTGTCGACAAGGGTTCGCCTGGCCGGGGTGGACGCGCCGGAACTGCGCGGCGGCTGCTTGGAGGCGCGCGCGCTGGCCAAGCGCGCGAAGCGATGGCTGAGCAACCTGGTCGGCGGCGCCACAGTCATGCTGAGCGACATTCAATTCGGCAAATATGCCGGCCGGATTGTCGCCCGGGTGGCGACACCGGGCGGTCGGGATCTGTCGACCGCGCTGATCGATGCCGGCCTCGGCCGCGCCACCCCCGACGGCGCCCGCGCCGACTGGTGCCCCGCCTCGCCGGCCACCGACCGCTGAACGGGGCGCCGTCCCCTCGCCACGCCGGCTCTGGTCTGACGATCGGGATTGGGCTACGGTTCGGACTCGATCCGTTCGCATCGGTGCAAAGGGAGTCTGCCATGGCTCGACCAGTCGATTCGATGGGCGCCCTGGGCCGCGCGCGATGGCCGGCGATCATCGCCGCCGCCGTCTGGCTCGCCGGCTGCGCCGAGCTGATGGACGACCTGGCCCGGGACGACGCCGCCTCGGGCCGGCAGGCGACATTGATCGAGGTCCGGACCTTGGCCGAGAACGGCGATTCGGCGGCCCAAACCGCCCTTGGCCAGCGTTACGAATCCGGCAATGGCGTGGCCAAGGATCTCGAGGCCGCGTTCACCTGGTACCAGCGGGCGGCCCGGGGTGGCGATCCGCTGGGCCAGTTCCTGCTCGGCCAGATGTATGAGACCGGCGCCCTCGGCGCGCCCGAATTCGCCCGCGCCGCGGAATGGTACATGCGCGCGGCGGCTCGGGGCCAGGCCTCGGCCCAGGCCGGGCTGGCGAAGCTCTACGAAGAGGGCCGCGGCGTCGAACAGAGCTTCGACAAGGCCGCCCGCTGGTATTCGTTGGCGGCACTTCAGTGGGATGCCGCCGATCGCTATCCCCTTGGCGCCGCGTTCGCGACCGGACGCACCGAGACCGGCGCGACCAGCCAGAGGGAAGCGATCAAATGGTTTCAGCGCGCCGCTCAGCTCGGTGTCGCCGAGGCCCAGTTCGATCTCGGCCGGGCCCACGAACTGGGCCACGGGGTCGGCCAGGACGCCGCGGCCGCCCAGATTTGGTATCGCCAGGCCGCCGAGCAAGGCCATGAGCGGGCGGCGGAAGCGTTCGCGCGTCTGTCCGGATTGGCACCCGGCGCGACTCCGCCGGAGGGCCGCGTGGTCGGCCAAAAACCACCAAAGTTGCAGCGGCTACCGGGGATTGGAGCGCCGCTTCCGATCACCCCCAACGCCGCCAAAGGCGGCCGCTACATCGCCCATCTCGCGTCCTACCGAAAGATCGAGGACGCGGACACCGGCATGGGCAGCCTACTGGCCGACCACGGCGACCTGCTGAAAGGCCTGCCGGTGGAAATCAGCCGGGTCGAGATTCCGGACAAAGGCACTTTCTTTAGGGTTCAGGCCGGGCCGCTGCCGAGCCTGGACGCGGCCAAGGCGCTGTGCGCGACGCTCACCGCCCGCAAGGCCTATTGCCGGGCCATGGCCCAAGAAAGCTGAGCAAGGCCGAGCCACCGGGACCTCGACCCCGCACGTTCCGACGCCGACGCGGCCCCGATTACCGATTCATCCGATTCTCGACCAGGTTGTCGACCACCGCCGGCTCGGCCAGGGTCGAGGTGTCGCCCAGGTCCTGGTATTCGTTGGCGGCGATCTTGCGCAAAATTCGGCGCATGATCTTGCCGGACCGGGTCTTGGGCAGGCCCGGCGCCCATTGGATCAGGTCCGGCTGGGCGATCGGGCCGATTTCCTTGCGCACCCATTTGCCGAGTTCGGCGCGCAGGTCCTCGTCCGGCTCCTCGCCCAGGTTCAGCGTGACATAGGCATAAATGCCCTGGCCCTTGATGTCGTGGGGATAGCCGACCACGGCCGCCTCGGCGACCTGGTGATGAGACACCAGCGCGCTTTCGACTTCCGCCGTGCCCATGCGGTGACCGGAGACGTTGATCACGTCATCGACCCGGCCGGTGATCCAGTAATAGCCGTCCTCGTCCCGCCGGCAGCCATCACCGGTGAAGTACTTGCCGGGATAGGTCGAGAAATAGGTTTGTACGAAGCGTTCGTGATCGCCATAGAGGGTACGCATTTGGCTGGGCCATGAATCGCTCAGACAGAGATTGCCCGAGCAGGCGCCTTCGAGCGGCTTGCCCCCGGCGTCCACGATCTCGGGGCTCACGCCGAAGAACGGCAGCGTCGCCGAGCCCGGCTTGAGCGCGATCGCGCCCGGCAGCGGCGTGATCAGGATGCCGCCGGTCTCGGTCTGCCACCAGGTATCGACGATCGGGCAGCGGCTCTCGCCGACCACCTCGTAATACCACTTCCAGGCCTCCGGATTGATCGGCTCGCCGACCGTGCCGAGGATACGGAGGCTCTCGCGTCCGGTCTTGGCGACCGGCGCGTCGCCCTCGCGCATGAGCGCGCGAATGGCGGTCGGCGCGGTGTAGAAGATGGTCACCTTGTGTTTGTCGCAAACCCGCCAGAAGCGCGAGGCATCCGGGTAATTGGGCACCCCCTCGAACATCACCGTGGTCGCGCCGTTGGCGAGCGGTCCGTAGATGATATAGCTGTGGCCGGTGACCCAGCCGACATCGGCGGTGCACCAGAAGATGTCGTCGTCGTGATAATCGAACACGTATTGGTGGGTCATCGCCGCGTAGACCAGATAACCGCCGGTGGTGTGAAGCACCCCCTTCGGCTTGCCGGTCGAGCCCGACGTGTAGAGGATGAACAGTGGGTCCTCCGCGTCCATCGGCTCGGGCGGGCAATCGGTGGACACCGCCGCCGCCTGCTCGTGCCACCAGATGTCGCGCCCCTCTGTCCAGCCCACCTCGGCGCCGGTGCGTCGGATCACCAGCACGGTCGTGCAGCCCGGGCACCGTTCTAGGGCCTTGTCGGCATTGGCCTTGAGCGGAACCTTGCGGCCGCCGCGGAGGCCTTCGTCCGCGGTAATCAGGAACGACGACCGGCAGTCGATGATCCGATCGGCAAGTGAATCGGGCGAAAATCCGCCGAACACCACCGAATGAATGGCGCCGATCCGGGTACAGGCCAGCATCGCGGTGGCGGTCTCGGGGATCATGGGCATGTAGATCGTCACCCGGTCGCCTTTGCCGACGCCGTTGGCCTTGAGCACGTTGGCCATCCGGCAGACTTCCGCCGCGAGTTCGCCGTAGGTGATCGCCTTGTCCACGGCCGGGTCGTCCCCTTCCCAGAGGATCGCGATCCGATCCGGGGTCCTGGCGGCATGGCGATCGACGCAATTGGCGCTGACGTTGAGCTTGCCGTCGGCGAACCAGCGAATTTGGACGTCGCCCTCGAAGGAGGTGTCCTTGACCCGCGAGAAGGGTTGAATCCAATCGATACGCTTGCCTTGCTCGCCCCAAAACCCATCCGGATCGTCGATCGACTGGCGATACATGCGCTTGTAGGTGGCTTCGTCGATCAAGGCCCTTTTCGCCACCGACTCGGGTACGGGGAACACTGTGGTCTCGGACATGTCGCGCCTCCCAACGCTGAATTGCTCGCCCTGATTATCCGGTCTATCGCCGTCGCCGTCCACAGTCGGACCGCGCCGTCCTCGATCTGGCCGAGCCGGCACCAGCGTCGCGCCGCGAACGAAAGACCGGTCCGCGACTCGAGCACCGATCGACCGGGTGTGGGGCGGCACCTATTGATACCGTGACCAATACCGGGACAGGCTAATACGGGGACAGTATACTTAATTATGACCGATCGACGGTGGAGACGTGATTCGGAGCCACGATAATTAAATATACTGTTCCCGCATGATCGGAATAGTTAAGTATACTGTCCCCGTATTATCGGTTGACCGAGGGTGGGGCGGCGTCTATGTAGCGGGGCCGGCCGCCCAGCAGCAGAGCTTGTCCGTGCCAGATCCGATCGATGTGGTCGCGCTCGCCAGCGCGTTGATCCGATGTCCGAGCGTGACGCCCGAGGATGGCGGCGCGCTCGACGTGTTGGAGGCGGCGTTGGCCGGCCTCGGCTTCACCTGCCACCGCTTGGCGTTTCAGCAGCCCGGCACGGAGCGGGTCGATAATTTGTATGCCCGCTTCGGAACCACGGGCCCCAATTTCTGTTACGCCGGTCATACCGACGTGGTCCCCCCCGGCGCCCGCGACGACTGGTCGCGGGATCCGTTCGCGGCGGAGGTCGCCGACGGCATGCTCCATGGCCGCGGCGCCACCGACATGAAGGGCGCGATCGCGGCCTTCGTCGGCGCGGTCGATCGCCACCTCCGGGAGTTGGCGGCGCTGGGCGAGACCCTGGCCGGTTCGATCAGCCTGCTGATCACCGGCGACGAGGAAGGCCCGGCCACCAACGGCACGGCCAAGGTGCTGGCGTGGATGGCGGAGGCCGGCGAGACCATCGACGTCTGCCTGGTCGGCGAGCCGACCAACCGCGCGCAGCTTGGCGACATGATCAAGATCGGCCGGCGCGGCAGCCTGTCAGGCAGCCTGGTGGTGGGCGGCACCCAGGGCCATGTCGCCTACCCCGACCTGGCCGACAATCCCGTGCCCCGCCTGGTACGCATGCTGGCCGCGCTCTGCGACCACCGGCTCGATGACGGCACCGAGCATTTCCAACCGTCCAACCTGGAGATCACCAGCATCGACGTCGCCAATCCGGCGGCCAACGTGATCCCGGCCCGGGCCGAGGCGCGGTTCAACATCCGCTTCAACGACCGCCACACCGCCGCCAGCCTGACCGAATGGCTGCACGAAACCCTCACCGGCGTCGGCGGCGCCCATGACTTGGACTTGCGGTCCTCCGGCGAGGCATTTCTGACCCCGCCCGGGCCATTGAGCGCGATGATCGCGGGCGCGGTCGAGGAGGTGGTCGGAATGAGGCCCGAACTCGGCACCGCCGGCGGCACGTCGGACGCACGATTCATCAAGGATGTCTGCCCGGTCGCCGAGTTCGGCCTGGTCGGCCAGACCATGCACAAGGCCGACGAACATGTCGCCGTCGCCGACCTGCTCCGGCTGCGGGATATTTACGCGGTCGTCATCGATCGCTACTTCGCGGGCTGAGGCCCCCCGAATGCCGGGCACCCACGAGCTGCTGTATTCGCTGTATGGCGCCTGGCGCTTGATTCGGCTCGACCCGGGCGGCATGGGCTATTTCAACCACTCGGTCGCGGGTTTCTGGCGCTCGTTCTTCGCGGCGGTGATCATCGCGCCGTTCTATTTGGGCTGGAGCGTCCTCCAATACGGCGCCGAGCCCGATGCGGCCGGCGGGACCAGCGGCGCGCCGATGGTGGCGATCGATTCGCTCCGCTACCTGGCCGGCTGGGTCGCGTTTCCGCTGACCATGCTGGTGGTGGCGCGGTTCCTGGATCGGGGCGGTCATTTTTCGAGCTACATCATCGCCATGAATTGGGCGGCGGTGCCCCAATGGCTGGTGGTGATGGCGGTCTTCGCCTTGGTCCAACTGGCCGGCGGCGCGGCATCCGGCGTCATTCATGTGGCCGCCCTCGCCGTGATGCTGTTCTATGATTACTATATCGCCCGCATCGCGCTCGAAATCAGCACCGGCCAGGCGATCGCGGTGACCGTGATCGGCCTGCTGGTCGCCCTGATCCTGGACGCAGTGGTGTTTGGCCTGGTTTAGACGATCTCGCGGCTCGCGAAGCCGGCTCGACCCGATTGCTCGATGAACCATTGCAGGGAGGCGATGTTGTCCAAGGCGCGTTATTTCGGGCCGGCGCTGTTCGGGTTTCTCGACGATCTTCGCCAGAACAACGACCGCGCCTGGTTCGCGGCCAACAAAGGCCGCTACGAGGCCGAGGTTCGCACCCCGATGCTCCAGTTCATCGCCGATTTCGGCGCCCGGCTGGACAAGATCAGCCCCCACTTCCTGGCCGATCCGCGGCCGGTCGGCGGCTCGATGTTCCGCATCTATCGGGACACCCGGTTTTCCAAGGACAAGACCCCGTACAAGACCGCCGCCGCCGCCCATTTTCGTCACGACCGGGCCAAGGACGTCCATACGCCGGGCTTCTATCTGCATCTGGAGCCGGGCCAAGTCTTCGCCGGCGCCGGCATCTGGCATCCCGATTCGAAGACCCTGGGCAAGATTCGCGATCGGATCGTCGCCGATCCCGAGGGCTGGCGGGGCATCGTTTCCGACAAGGCGTTCACGGCCCGTCATCGGCTCGGCGGGGACAAGCTCAAGCGCCCGCCGCGCGGATACGATCCCGACCACCCCCTGATCGAGGTCCTCAAGCACAAGGATTTCGTCGCCGTCCGGGATTTCCGCCAATCGGATGCCGGCAAGGCGAATTTCATGGATGCGTTCGTCGACTCGTGCACGGGGGCGGCGCCAATGGTGCGCTTCATCGCCGAGTCCCTGGACCTGGAATGGTGATCCGACAACTGGTCGGCGCGGTCATGATGGCCGTGGTGACTGGAGCTGGGGCCGGGACCGGCCGATACTCGACGCGGCGGAGATCGAGGACGTTGTCGCCTACCTCAAGCCCCTCACCGCGCCAGGCACGCCCGCGCGGCAATGACCAGCGGCGGGAATATGGTACACTTTGTCGGAGGTTCGTCGCCGGAACGGAGGAGCACTACGGCCATGCCGACCACCAGGACCAAATCCGCCGCGCGTTCGGGCTTCGCTGTCCCGGCCCTGACCCGGAGGGACGTGCTGGCCGGGGCCGGCGCGGCCGGACTCAGCCTCGGGATCGGCGCCGGCGCCCGGGCCGACGACGACCTCGACTCTTCCGGCGACCTGTTCCGCGACCGCTTGCAAAGCTCTCGCCAGACCTTCCGGGTCGAGCCTGACCGCGCCGCGGCCGAGCGGATCGTCGACAACATCATCGCCGGGCGCCCATTGCGTCCCGATCTGGTCGCGGTGATCGCGCCGGACTTGGCCGAGAACGGCGCCGCCGTTCCGGTCACCATCAAGGTCGATTGCGCCATGACCGAAGATGATTATCCCGTGGTGGTCCATTTGCTGGCCCTGGAAAACCCGTTTCCGGAGATCGCCAAATACCGGTTCACGCCGGCTTGCGGGGCCGCCGAGATCAGTGGTCGAATCCGAATGCGGGCCAGCGCGCCGCTGGTGGTGGTGGCCGAAATGAGTGACGGCACGGTCGGCAAGGCCGAACGACCGGTCGAGGTCACTCTCGGCGCGTGCAGCTAGGGGAGCCTTGTCGATGGCCGCCAGCAACGACCGCAAGCGCCGGCTCAAGATCGTGCCCGCCGTGGCCAAACGGGGCGAGATCGTCACCGTCAAGACCCTGGCCGAGCATGAAATGGAGTCGGGCGTCCGCCACGATCCGGACAGCGACGTGATCTATCCGCGCTTTATCATCAACCAGCTCATCTGCCGCTACAACGGGCGGCTGGTGTTCACCTCCGACTGGTTCTCGGGCGTCTCGGCCAACCCGTATCTGGCCTTCAAGCTGCGTGCCGAGGAGTCCGGCACGATCGAGATCGAATGGGTCGACGACGACAACCAATCGACCACCAAATCGGCCGAGATCACCGTGACCGACGACGATTTGGTCGGCGAGGAAGACGAGGTCGGCACCACCGGATGAGCGCGCGCTCGTGCGCCGGGGGCGGGCATCGACATAGGCCCTGAGAACGGCCTGCATGCGGATCAAATGGCCTTTGCCCTGGCCCTTGAAAAAATTCAACGGATTGGGGGCGAACCGTAGGAGCCGGGGTTATGGAACCGGAATCAGGTCTCGCCTTTTGCCAGCGAATCGGAGGCACGAGACGGACTCAGCTCTCCGATTTGCGGGTGCCGCTCATCAGGACGGGGGCGGGGCTGGTGAGGACCAGGCGGACCAGTTCGGACTGTTTGGAGGTCTCGGTCTTGCGAAACAACTGATTGAGCTGGTTGCGCAAGGTGTTCTTGGAGACCTGGAACATCTCGGCCGCCTCGTCGAGGCTGTTGCCGTCGACCAGGGCGACCAGCAGGCGCGCCTCGGCCGGGGTCACGGCGAACAGGCGCTCGAGAACCTCCGGCGGAATTTCCGGCGCCCGGTCGCCGTCGGCGACGAACACCGCGGCCATGCGCGAGATGCCCTCCTCCGGGCCGCCGACATCGACCGGGAGCACCACCAGCAGCCACGGCCGCATCATCGACGGCCGCTCGATCCTGAGCACGCCGACCGGGGTCCGCTCGGGCCCGTCGCCGGCCCCGGCGACCTGCACCACCGCGCGCCGCAGTCGGGTGGTGTCCTTGGGTTGCGGCGTGGTCAGCAGGCCGCGGTCGAGGCCGAGGCCGTCGCGCTCGGTCAGGATGATCTCGGCCATGCGGTTGGCGTGCAGGACGCGACAGGCGGAATCGACCAGGGCGATCCCGACCGGAACCGCGTCGAGCAGGCGATTGGCGGCGGCCCATTGGACCCGCCGGCCGAGCACGGTTCGATGCAGAGTGACCGCGCGTCCGACATGGGCGGCCAGATCGACCATGGACACTATTTGGCCCGAGGCCCGACCTTGGGCCCGACCCTGGCCGCCATGGCGCCGGGCGGTCTCGGCATCGGCGAACCGAATGATCAGCTCGGCCCGGCGCGCGGGCTCGGCGCCCTGGAAATAGCCCAGCGTGACCGAGGCCAGCTGATCGGCGCCGGCCGCCGGCGCCGCCTCGGTGATCAACTCGCCATCGTCGAGCGCGCCGCGGCCGGCGGCCTCGGCCACGGGCACCGCGGACCGCGACTCGGGCCCGGGATCGGGGCCCGGGTCCCGAGGGTCGAATTCCTCGCGAATGACCAGGGCGATCCCGTGCTCCGAGAGATTGGTCGCCAAGGCCTCGAGAAACCGGGGCACCGGCCCGTCGGCGAGCGCGGCATCGTAAATCGCGCCGATCAGCGCCGAGGTTCCGCGCCCGGCGTCCTCAGCGGCCATCGAACGACGCCCCGCTCACCACGGCCCGTTGCCTCCGCCGCCCCGACTTCATGGGCGTGACCTACGAGGTCGTGTCACCCGCGCCCTCCTCCGGTGCTTCTCCCCACGACGCCCATCGGTCGCGTCCGCCGCGATTGTCGATGAAGTTGATCAGCGCCGAGACAGGGCGCCGATCGAACACCGTGCCGGCCTGGTCGGACAAGACCTTGCACGCCTGATCGAACGGCATCGCCCGGCGCCAGGCGCGGGCGCTGACCATGCCGACGAAGGCGTTGGCGACGGCGACGATCCGGGCGCCGCCCTCGATCGCCTCGCCGGCGACAGCCTCCGGCCCGGTCCCGTCCCAGTGTTCCTGCATCTGGCGGATGGTGGCGACCACCGGCCCATCGAACTCGACCCCCTCCAGCAGGTCGGCGCTGACCACGACGCTGTTCTGGAGACTGTCGCGCTCTTCGTCGGTCAAGTCCTCGGTCTTGGTCAGCAACTCGATCGGGATCAGAATTTTTCCCAGGTTGATCAGATTGCCGGCGGTCTCGACGGTCGCGCATTCCAGGTCGTCGAGGCCCATTTCGCGGGCGATCGCCTTGGCGACCTCGGCCAGCCGGGCGGAATGATTGGCCGAATAGGGATCGCGCCGATCGACCACGCCGAGGAGGGTCTGGACCAGTTGGCGCATGATCCGCTCGCCCCGTCGGCGCTGCTCGGTGATTTCGGTGATGTCCTCGAGGCGCATCAAGACGCCGGCCGGGCGCCGGCTGGTGGCCGCGATCGGCAGATGATCGGATTTGACCGCGATCTCCGAGCCCTCGGCGCCCTCGGCGCCGTCGTCCGAAAACGCATGGTACTCGGTCGCCGGTTCCTGATCGGCCATCACCCGATTGTTGATGCGCTGGAACAGCCGGGCGCGGACCGGCCCCATCACGCTCGCCAAGTCCTTGCCGATCATGTCGCGCGGGTGCAGGCCGGCCTCCTCGGCGGCGGCCATGTTGGAGAACATGTAGCGGCCGTCACCGTCAACCGCCATCATCGGGTTCGGCAATGCATCGGTGACCACGCGCAAGAACCGGGTCACGTTGGCAAACTGCTCGGCGGCCAGCCGGTGCCTCTCGGCCGCTTCCGCCGCGCGCAGCGAGGTCCCGTGGCGCCACACCGCGACCAAGGCCACGGCGATGCCGGCGATGAGGCCCAGGAACACGATCAGCAGGGTCCGGGCGCGGCTGTCGATCGCCGAGAGGGCCTCGACCGCGGTCACGGTGCGAACCAGGAACCAGGGCGCGACCGCGAGCCCGCGCCCCGTGACCAGCACGTCGGTGCCCTGGTAGTCGCGGCGGGTCGCGAACCCGCCCGGCGTCTCGACCACGAACGCGGCCGCCAGGTCGGGCGTGTCGCGGGCCAGTGCCCGGCGCAACGGTTGGGTGCCGTCGGCGAGCGGCGACAGATATTCGATGGTCGCGTCATTGACCCGCACCAGCAGCGCCTCGGCGGTCTCGGCGGTCTCGCCGGGCTGGGCCAGGCGCTCGTAAAGGTCGGCGCCGATGAGCTTGAGGCCAACCACCAGGCCGATCGCCCGGCTGCCCTCGGCATCGTCCTGGATGGCGTAGACCGGGACCACGAAGCCCATGGTCGGCTGCTGGCTGATGCCCAGATACATGTCGACCAGGGCCGCCTCGCCCTCGCCGGCCGCGACCATCGCCTTGCGCAGGGCGGCGTTGGCCGGCGGCATGCTCGGTGTCGCCACCAGAAGATTGCCCTGAACATCGGTCAGCGCGATCCCGGCCAGGCCGGCACGCTCGACATTGGCGGCGATTTCGATCTCGGCCTCGGGCGCGGTAAAGCCGGCGCGCTGGGCGGTCGCCAACAGAAGATTGCGCAAATAGGAGAGTTCGGCCGGCTCGCCGTCCAGGCCCTCCTCGCCGCCGAGCATCAACTCGGTCACATAGAGCTGCAGCGAGGCGTTTTCGGCCAGGTCTCGAAGCGTGGCGAACTGGTCCTCGATCCAGCGGCTGACATCGGCGGCGCGGGTGTCGGCGACGATGCCGAGGCGCACCTGCCAGGCCTGCATGTCGCGCGCGCGCTCCGATTCGACGAAGCGGACCACGAGCACGACCCCCAAGATCGCGACCACGACCAGGGCCACGGCGGCGCCGAGGACGATTTTGTTGACCTTGGCGCGCGGCACCGTCGTTTCCGCAGCCTGATCGCTCATCGAACCTGTTCCCCCTGGCTTGGCGCCGCGCGCGCCTTTCTACTCCCGCGTCCGACGCTCCTGCCCAACCGGCGCGGCCTCCTCACCCTACCAAATCATCGTGAACCTGCCGATACGCCATGAATCGAGCAGGCTCGGACGACCACCAAATGTAGCACCTTTTGTGCGCGCGATTACGGAACTTTTGCCGGCCTTGGGCTAGAATGGCGGCATGATATTGTTCCGATTATCGTTCCCACTCCCCGGGCGATCGATAATTCGCATGCTCGCCGCCGCGGCACTCGCCGTGCTGGCGGCGGCGATGGCGCCGGCCGGCGCGGCCGACCCGGTGCCCAGCATTTTCAACAGCACCGAAATTCGCAAGGAGGGTCTCAAGCCGTTTCCCAAATGGACCGGAGCGCTGGAGAAATACTTCGCCGAGCGCGACGGGGTCGAAGGGGGCTGCGAAGCGCCGAAATTCAATCGCTGCCACTACAAGAAATGGTTCGCCCTCTTGGAAGGCCTGGAAGGCAAGAAGCTGAAGGACCAGCTCAAGGCCGTCAACAAGAAGCTGAACAGCAACAAATACATCGTCGATATGATCAATTGGGGGGTCAAGGACTACTGGGAAACGCCGGGCGAGTTTTTCGAGAAATACGGCGACTGCGAGGACTATTCGATCGCCAAGTTCCTGTCCCTGCGCGCGCTCGGTGTGCCGGCGGAGTCCATGCGTGTGGTCGTGGTCAAGGACCTCAACCTCGACGTCGCACATGCGATCCTCGCGGTCTACACGCCGAAGAAGGTCTTGATCCTGGACAACCAACTTTCGATCGTGGTCGAGGCCCGCAGGATTCGCCATTACCGGCCGATCTTCTCGGTCAGCGAAACCGGCTGGTGGAAGCACATCAACAAGAAAAAACGCAAGAAGCGCAAGCGACGCAGCGAATAGGGATGGATGCGAATCCCGGCCGCCTAAGGTAAGGTCGAACGGAGACCACGGGAGAGCAGGCATTGTCCGATATTCGCCAATGGCTGGATGGGCTCGGCCTGGACCGGTATACGGAAGCGTTCGAGCGCGAAGAAGTCGATCTCGACACCCTACCCGACCTGACCGATTCGATGCTCAAGGAGATGGGCCTGCCCGTCGGGCCCCGGGCCAAGGTTCTGAAAGCGGCCAGGGGCTTGGAAGCCGACAAGACCAACGCCGCTGTCGCGCCCGAGGCGGCAAAGCCGATATCTTCAGAGGCGGAGCGCCGCCAGTTGACAGTGATGTTCTGCGATCTGGTCGGCTCGACGGCGTTGTCGGAACGGCTGGATCCGGAGGAACTGCGGGGTGTCATGCAGGCCTATCGCAAGGCCTGCGCGGACGTGATCGGGCGCTACGACGGCCATGTGGCCCAATATCTGGGCGATGGGGTGATGGTCTATTTCGGCTGGCCGGCCGCGCACGAAGACGATGCCGGCCGAGCGGTCCGCGCCGGGCTCGATGTCGTCGATGCGGTCGCGGCTCTCCAAACCGAGGCTAAGTTATCGGTACGCATAGGCATCGCCACCGGGCTGGTGGTGGTCGGTGAGAGCGGTGCCGACGAGGGCGCCGACGCAAAGCTCGCGGTCGGCGAGACGCCGAACATCGCGGCTCGCATTCAGGCTATAGCGGAACCCGGTTCGGTCGCCATCGCCCAAAGCACAAGACGTTTGTTGGGTGGCGCGTTCGCGCTCGACAACATAGGGACCCATGACGCCAAGGGTGTCTCCGGCGGTCTGCAGGTCCATCGGGTGTTGGGCGCGGCCGAGACCGAAAGCCGGTTCGAAGCCTCCCATGGCACGGCACTGACACCACTGGTCGGCCGCGAGAACGAGATCGCAATGCTGATCGAGCGCTGGGACCAAGCCAAGGACGGTGAGGGCCAGGTCGTGGTGCTTTCCGGCGAAGCCGGCATCGGCAAGAGCCGGGTCACCCAAGTCCTGCGCGAGCGCCTGGCCGATGATACCCACACCCGGCTCCGCTATCAGTGCTCACCCTATTACATGAACTCGGCATTCTATCCGGTGATTGCGCAGTTGGAGCGCGCCGCCGGATTTGCACGCGACGACGACGCTGACGCCAAGCTCGACAAGATGGAGGCTCTGCTCGGGCAATCAGCTACCCACACGGCCTTGTTCGCGGCGCTGCTGTCCTTGCCCATCGAGCGTTACCCGGCGCTGGTGTTGTCACCCCAGAAGCAGAAGGAAAACACGATCGCGGCCTTGGCCGATCAAGTCGCCGGTCTGGCCGCCAGCCAACCGGTGCTGATGATTTTCGAGGACGCCCATTGGATCGACCCGACGACCCTGGAGACGATCGGCGCGGTGATCGCGGCAATCCGGGATCATCCGGTGTTGCTGGTCATCACCTCTCGGCCGGAGTTCGAATCGCCCTGGACCGGCCATGGCCATGTCACATCGCTGACCTTGGGCCGGCTCGGGCGCAAATTGGGCGCGGCCATGGTCGCCAAAGTCATCGGCGGCAAGGCATTACCGGAGGAAGTCCTCGACCATATCGTCGCCAAGACCGACGGCGTACCGTTGTTTGTCGAGGAGTTGACGAAGACGGTCATCGAAAGTGAGATCGTGAGAGAGGGCGACGACGCCTACGAGCTAACCGGACCTCTGACGGAATTGGCGATCCCTTCGACCATCCAGGACAGCCTTATGGCCCGCCTGGATCGCGTCGCTGAGACCAAGAATGTCGCGCA
Organism: uncultured Rhodospirillaceae bacterium; assembly: GCA_913045505.1. GTDB lineage: Bacteria > Pseudomonadota > Alphaproteobacteria > UBA7887 > UBA7887 > CAJWQN01. Next base: position 14,485 of record CAJWQN010000013.1, read on the forward strand.
AATCGGTTCGTGCATTGGTCGCTCCGTAGATAGCGACCTTCTTTCGAGCGCCGCGGGGCTTTCGGCCGATGCTCTTCAGTCTGCCCTGGGCCGGCTCGTAAACTCGGAGATTTTGGTTCAGCTCGGCACCCCGCCGAACGCCACTTACATGTTCAAGCACGCGATGATTCACGAGGCTGCCAACGTTTCCCTCTTGCGCAGCAGGCGCCGGGCAATTCATCGGAAGATCGTACAAGCCCTGAAGAAAGATTTTTCCGAACGCATCGAGCGTGAACCCGAATACTTGGCGCGTCATCTTACGGAGGCCGAGCTGTTCGAGGAAGCTGCCGAAGCCTGGCTTCGCGCAGGCAACCGTGCCGCGGAACGTTCGGCGACAGCGGAAGCCCTCGGACATTTTCGCCAAGGCTTGGGGTTGGTGGAAAAGTTGGCCGATGGCCCAGAACGGCATCGGCGAGAGCTCGATCTTCAGTTGTCGCTCGGCGGCGCCCTGATCACCGCTCGCGGCTATGGCGACGAAGAGGCGCGGATGGCTCACGAGCGCGCACGGGAACTCAGTATGCGCGGTGGAACCGTGAAACAAACCCTCGCCGCGCTCTTTCGGACCTTCACATTCGAAATCGGTCGTTCCGAAATGCGCCGATCACTTGAATTGGCGCAGGAACTTGTCAGCCTGGCGTCGGATAGCGGGTCTCCGAGCATGGAGAGGTGGTCGATGACGGGGATGGCCCTGACGGAATTCCATATGGGCAATTTCCGGGCTGGCCTCGAATGGGCGCGTCGGTCGTTGGCCTCGCAGGATATGAGTAAGAACGAGTCCCGCTTTAAGGGGGCTTCTCATCAGGATCCCATAACCATGGCCCTGATGTACGAAGGCTTCGCACTGTTGCTGATGGGGTATCCTGATCAGGGTCGCGCAATACACGCCAAGGCGGTCCGGCATGCACGCGAAAACTCCAACTCTTACAGCAGGGGATTTGCCGTTTCGACTTGTGGCGCATTCGCGTTCACCGGGGATACGGACAAGGTAAAATCCATGACCGATGAAGCGATCGAAATCGGTCGGACCCAAGGATATCCCTACATTGAAGCCTTTGGCCTCGGGTACAAGGGTATCGCATCCGCGCAAGGCAAGTCGTTCGGTGACGCGGCACGGCTCATTGATGACGCACTGACGATTCTCGCCGATTCAACAACGTCCATAGGAAATTCATTGTTCCGGCCAGTACTCGCCCTTTCAATGGGAAAAATGGGCCGGGTATCCGAGGGCCTTGCCGAAATCGAAAACCTTTTGTCGTGGACCGGGGAGACCGAAGAAAGATGGCAGGAGGCGGAGGCGTATCGGGTCAAGGGCGAACTGCTGATATTGACAGGCCTCGATCAAGCGCGTGACGCCGAGCGCAGTTTCCAATCCGCGATCGACGTCGCTGCGCGGCAAGAGGCGAGATGGTGGGAACTCCGGGCCGCCACCTCGCTCGCCCGCCTATGGCAGAACCAGGGCAAACGTCAGGAAGCCCACGACCTCCTCGCCCCCGTCTACGACTGGTTCACGGAAGGCTTCGACACCTCGGATTTGAAGGAAACCAAGGCGCTGTTGGTCGAACTCGGCGCCTGAGCCCGCTCCCCGCCCCTCACCGCTCGGTCAGGGCGCGGCCCTGGGCGCGGAGGAGGGGCTTCATGAGGTATTGGAGGACCGATTTCTTGCCGGTCAGGATATCGACCTCGGCGACCATGCCGGGGATGATGGGCAGGGTCTTGCCGGCCTTGTCGACCATGAAGTTGCGTTCGGTGCGGACCCGGATCTGGTAATAGCGCTCGCCCTGGTCGTCGAGGATGGTGTCGGCGCTGATCTGCTCGAGAATGCCTTCGAGGCCGCCGAAAATGGCGAAATCATAGGCCGTGATCTTGACCTTGGCGTCCTGGCCGGGATGCAGGAAGGCGATGTCGGACGGGCGAATCTGGGCCTCGACCAGCAGATTGTCCTCCAGCGGCACCACCTCCATCAGATCCTCGCCCGGTCTGACCACGCCGCCAATGGTGTTGATGTTGATCTGCTTGACCGTGCCGTCCACCGGCGAGCGGACTTCGGTCCGGCGCACCCGGTCCTCGGCCGAGGCCATAACCTCGCTCAGGGCCGCGAACTCGCCGCTGGCCTGGGTCAATTCGGTCGCGACCTCGGACCTGTAGACGGCGCGGCGTTCATCCATCCGCCGGCGCACCTCGGCCAGGGCCGAATTCGCGCGCGGCACCGCCTGGCGGGTGTTCTCGAGTTCGCCGGCGATGTCGTTGACCGTGCGCTGAACCCTGAGCAGGTCGATTCGGGCGCCGGCGCCGGATTCGACCAGCGGCTCGAGCATGCGCAATTCCTCCTGGCCCAGCTCGAGATTGCCGGCGAGTTGCTGGATGCGCGAATCCAGTTCCACCAACTCCTGCTGGCGCTGTTCGATCTGGCGGGCGAACACCTCCATCGCCGAGCTAAGCTCGGCGGTCCGCGCCCGATAGAGGCCCAGTTCGCGTTCGGCCAGATCGGGCCGCTCCGCCCGCACGTCGGCGGAGAATTCCGGCACCCTGCCGTTGCTTTCGGCGGCGAGCCTCGTGATCGCCGCCTTGAGCGCCAAGACCTTGGCCCGGTCCTCGCGATATTTGGAGGCGGCCTGGGTGTCGTCGATGGTCAACAGCACCTGGCCGCGATCCACCACCGCGCCTTCGCGGACGTGAATATCGGACAGGATCCCACCCTCCAAATTCTGAATCACCTGGACCTGGCTGGACGGAATCACCCGCCCCTGGCCGGCGGTCACCTCGTCGAGCATGGCCCAATTCGCCCAGACCGCGGCGCCGACGAAGAAGCCGACGATGACCAGCAGCAAAATACTGGCCGACAGGCGCGGCCCGCCCAGCACCGCCGCGCGCAAGTCGGACATGAACTCGGTATCTTCGATACGTGCCCGCGACACTGCCTGCTCCCGTTTCCTTCCCTCGGCGCCCGGATCAGCCCCCGGATCAGCCCCCGGATCAGCCCTTGGCCGACATCAACTTGCCCGAGGCCAGGGCGTCGATCACCGCCTTGCGCGGCCCGTCGGCGGCGATCCGGCCATGGTCGAACACGATCAGCCGATCGACCAGGGTCAGCAGCGAGGCCCGGTGGGTGATCAGGACCAGGGTCCGGCTCGACAGAATGCCGCCGATCCGGGTCTTGAGCGCTTCCTCGCCGCGGGTGTCCATGGCGCTGGTCGGTTCATCGAAGATGAGCAGCGACGGTTCGTGAATCAAGGCCCGGGCGATGGCGATCGCCTGGCGCTGGCCGCCGGACAGGTTCTCGCCACGCTCGCCCACCGGAAGATCGTAACCGAGCGGGTGCTGGCTGACGAAATCATCGACCCCGGCCAGGGTGGCGGCACGCAGCACGGCGACATCGTCGGCCTGGGGCGCGGACACGGTGATGTTGTCGCGGACGCTGCCCCGGAACAGGAACACATCCTGGGGCACGTAGGCGACACTGCGCCGAAGGTCGGCCGGGTCGATCTGGCGGATATCGGTGCCGTCGATCAGAATCGCCCCCGCGGTCGGCTCGTAAAGACCCAGGATCAGCTTTGCGACCGTGCTTTTGCCGGAGCCGACCCGCCCGATCAGGCCGACCCGCTCGCCCGGCTTGATGGCGAAATTGACGCCCTTGAGCACCTCCAGGTCCTGGCCCGGATAGGTGAAGCGCAAATCCTGGAAGGTCACGCCGCCGGTCAGGTCCGGGCGATGCAGAAAAACCTTGCTGGCCGGGCGCTCGGTCGGCGCCTGCATGATCCGATTGAGCGCCTGGAGCGAGGCCATCGACCGGTTGAAGCGAGTCAGCAATTGGGCGATCTGGACCAGCGGCGCGAGCGCGCGCCCGCTCAGGATCACGCAGGCGATCAGGCCGCCCACGGTCATGATCCCGTCCTGGATCAGGAACACCCCGTATATGACCACCGCGACCGAGGCGAGTTGCGAGACCAGGGTCGCGAAATGAACCCCGCCCTGGGAGATCACCCGGGCGGCGAGCCCGGACTGGGCGGTCAGCCCGACGAAAGCTTCCCATTTCTGGCGCATGCCCGGCTCGCCACCCAGACTCTTGAGGGTTTCGAGCCCGTTCAGGGATTCCACCAAAACCCCGTGCTTGAGTTCGGATTCGTGCATGTTGCGCTGGACCACGTGGCCGAGCGGCCATTGCAGGGCAAGGCCGACCAGCAGCACCAGCGGCACGGCGACCATATGGACCTGGGCGATCTGGCCGCCGATCAGCCAGATCACGGCGACGTAGAACAGCACGAAGGGGAGGTCGATGACCGCGGCCAATGTCGCCGAGGTGAAGAAGTCGCGCAGTGCCTCGAATTCGCGGAGCGTGTTGGCGAAGGCGCCGGCCGAACCGGGGCGCGCCGCCATCTGCATGTCGAGCACCTGCTCGAATATGCGCGAGGCAAGCAAGACGTCGGCGCGCTTGCCGGCGGTGTCGATGAAATAACCGCGCAATTGCTTGAGGATGAAATCGAACAGGAACACGGTGCCGGCGCCCGCGGCCAGCACCCACAGGGTCTCGATCGCGTTGTTGGGCACCACCCGGTCGTAGACGGTCATGATGAACAATGGGCTGGCCAGCGCGAACATATTGATGACCACCGCCGCCAGGGCGACCTGAACGTAGCTCCACCAGCTCTCGCCCAACGTGCCCCAGAACCAGGCGGTTGGGCGCGGCGCGACCGCGGGCTCGTCATGGGCGTCGAAGGTGAACTCGGGCCGGACGAAGATCGCGTAGCCCGAATAGTCGGCGATCAGGGTCTTGAGATCGGCGTCCTCGACCCCGCCGCCCGACTCCGGCAGCATGATCTTGGCGACATTGCGACGGGGAAAGTCGAGCAGCACGCAAGATCGCCCGCCCTCCAGGATCAGCACGGCCGGCAAGACCAATTTCGGGATCGCGGTCAGCCGCCGGCGCACGGCCCGAGCGCTGAGCCCGGCCCGCGCCGCGGCGCGGATGAACATGGTCGGGGTCAGCCGCTCGCCGGCGAAGGGGAGTCCGGCGACCAACACTCAGGCGATTTGGGATTGCCGTGAAAGCGGCTCAGGAACACCAGGCAATCGAGCAGGTCGTCCTCGGTGCCGGCGGCTTCCTCGAGGTCGTCGAGGTCGATCATCGGCGCGGCTGAGTCCTCGATCAGCACAACCGACGACGGATCCTCGACTAAATCGCCGTCAGCGGGCGCGGACATGATCCACCACCTTGCGTCTCACATGATTGCGGTCGCGCGACGCATCGGCCAAACGCCACCATCAAACGGCCGCCGGTCGTGCGCCGTCGCCACGGGTCGAACCCGCGATAGCCATTGTTGTCGAGGCCGCCGCCGTCGTCAACCGCGCCCGCGGCGCGCCGTCGGCGAGAGACGGCGCCCCATGACGAAGACTTGCGCCGCGCCAGCGGCCCAACCAGGTTCGGAGCGGTTGGCGGCGGCAAGTCTTTGCGCGGGCCGCCCTCGCACGCTTGGCCTTTGGCGGGCGCGACGTGATATAACGCGGCGAAGCCATGGCGAAAAACGTGTCCATTCTGAACGGTCCCAATCTCAACCTGCTGGGCACCCGCCAACCCGAAATCTACGGCGCGGAAACCCTGGCCGATGTCGAAGCGCGATGCCGCGAGGCGGCGCAAACATTGTCGATGACCGTCGATTTTCGCCAGTCCAATCACGAAGGAGAACTGGTGACCTGGGTCCAGCAGGCGCGGGAGGAGGCCCAGGGTCTCATGATCAACGCGGGCGCCTATACTCACACCTCGGTCGCGCTCCTCGATGCCCTGCTGGCCTGCCAACGTCCGATCGTGGAAGTGCATTTGTCCAACATTCACCGCCGCGAGGCCTTCCGCCGGCGTTCCTACGTTTCTCTGGCCGCGCACGGCATGATTTGCGGCTTCGGCGGCCACGGCTACGTGCTCGGCCTGCGCGCGCTCGACCGGCTGATCGCGGACGGGGCTTGAGCATGGTCGGCAAGCTCGACGTCGATGACGGTCTGATCCGCCGTCTCGCCGCGCTGCTCGAGGAAACGGGCTTGAGCGAAATCGAGGTCCGACAGGGGAGCCGGCAGGTTCGAGTCGCTCGCAACAACCCCGCCGCCGCCCCGCCCCCGGCCGCGCCGACGCCGGCGGCACCGGTGGCCCCGTCACCGGCACGAAATCTGGAAGTCGATGCCAGCCATCCGGGCGCGGTGCCCTCGCCCATGGTCGGCACCGTCTACCTGGCGGGCGAGCCGGGCGCGACCCCGTTCGTCGCCGCCGGCGACTCGGTCAAGGCCGGCGACACGATGTTCATCATCGAGGCGATGAAAACCATGAACCCGGTGCGCGCCCCGCGCGACGGCCGGGTGGTCCGGATTCTGGTCGATAACGGGACGCCGGTGGAATACGGCGAAGTCCTGGCGCTGCTCGAATAGGGTTATGTTCGAGAAGGTCCTCATCGCCAATCGGGGCGAGATCGCGCTCCGCGTTCACCGGGCCTGCCGCGAAATGGGCATTCGGACCGTGGCCGTGCATTCGACCGCCGATTCCGACGCCATGCATGTGCGCCTGGCCGACGAATCGGTCTGTATCGGTCCGCCGCCGGCGCGTGACAGCTACTTGAACGTGCCCTCGATCATCGCCGCGGTGGAAGTCACCGGTGCCGACGCGATTCACCCGGGTTATGGTTTCTTGTCCGAAAACGCCGATTTCGCGCGAATCGTGGCGGCCCATGGGATCACCTTGATCGGGCCGGAGGTCCGCCATATCGAGATGATGGGCGACAAGGTCGCGGCCCGCGAGGCGCTGGGCCGGTTGGGCGTACCCTTGGTGCCCGGTTCGGACGGCCCGGTGCCCGACGCGGCCGCCGCGCGCGCGGCGGCGGCGGAAATCGGCTATCCGGTCCTGGTCAAGGCGGCCTCGGGCGGCGGCGGGCGCGGCATGAAGTTGGCCGAGCAAGCCGAGGGGCTCGACGAAGCCTTCGCCACCGCCCGGCGCGAAGCCGGAGAGGCATTCGACGACGACACGGTCTACCTCGAAAAATATCTCGAAGCGCCGCGCCATATCGAGATTCAGATCATGGCCGACAGCCATGGCGCGGTCGTCCATTTCGGCGAACGGGATTGTTCGATCCAGCGCCGCCACCAGAAGCTGATCGAAGAATCCCCCTCGCCGATCCTGTCCGCTGAGTCGCGCGAGGATATCGCCGCCCGCGCCCTGGCCGCGATCAAGCGGCTCGGCTATCGGGGGGCAGGTACCCTGGAGTTTCTCTATCAGGACGGCGCTTTTTATTTCATCGAAATGAACACCCGCCTTCAGGTCGAGCATCCGGTGACCGAAATGATCACCGGTATCGATTTGGTGCGCGAGCAGATTCGCATCGCCGCCGGCGCGCCACTCGGTTACGGCCAGAGCGACATCCGGTTCCACGGCCATGCCATCGAATGCCGGGTCTGTGCCGAGTCCCCGGAAACCTTTCGCCCCTCGCCGGGCACCGTGACCGATTATCATCCACCCGGCGGACTCGGCGTGCGCGTCGATTCGGCGCTCTATTCGGGCTATACTGTTCCGCCCTATTACGACAGCATGGTGGCCAAGCTGATCGTCCATGGCGCCAACCGCGAAGAATGCTTGATGCGGCTGCGGCGCAGCTTGGAGGAGTTCGTGATCGACGGCATGGAAACGACCCTGGCCCTGCATCGCCGCGTCACCGACGACTCGGAGTTCGCGGAGGGGCGCTACGACATCCACTGGCTGGAACGTATGATGACGGCGCCAAACGGGGAGGCACGGCCATAGAATTCGTCGATCGACCCCGGATCACCGCCCAGACCTTGTTGCGCGCCTATCAATGGGGCCTGTTTCCGATGGCCGAAAATCGGGACGATCCGACCATTTTTTGGGTCGATCCGGAACTCCGCGGCATCTTGCCCCTCGACGGTTTTCACGTGCCCCGCAAGCTGCGCCGCACCTTGAGAAAGACTCCGTTTCAAATCACTGTCGATCGCGCTTATCGCGACGTGATCGCCGCCTGTGCCGCGCCGGTACCGGGGCGGCCGAGCACCTGGATCAATGGCGAGATCGCGGCGCTCTACGGGGAACTGTTCGACATGGATCATGCCCATTCCGTGGAATGCTGGCAGGACGGGCGGCTCGTCGGCGGTCTCTATGGTGTCGCCCTGGGCGGGGCGTTCTTCGGCGAGAGCATGTACAGCCGCGTCCGCGACGCCAGCAAGGTGGCCCTGGTCCATCTGGTCGCGCGGTTGCGCCATGGCGGTTTCCGGCTTCTCGACACCCAATTCGTCACCGACCATCTGCACCAGTTCGGGGTGATCGAAATTCAACGCGACGACTATCTGCAACGGCTCGCCGAGGCGCTTGGCCACGACGCGGATTTCTATTCGCTGGACCGGGCCGACGGCAGCGATTGGACCGTTATCGGCGGGTCTCCTTGCGCCGTGTCCGGCGAACCGCAATCGAGCACGATCACGTCGTAGATCGGATGCTCCAAAGTCGAGAGGCTCGGCGAGGAGGCGAACATCCAACCTCGGAACAACAGCCTGGGCGGCTCACCGCTCTTGATCTCGTTGATTTCCAGGAATGCCGCGCTTTCCGGTGCCTCCTCGGGCGGCGCCTTGTAGCAACTGCTCGGCAAAATTTGTAGGGCGCCGAAACTGACGCTCGCATCGACCGCGACATCGAGGGTGAACACCCGACCGGTCACTTTGTCGAGCGCCTGCAGCACCGCGACCGATTCGTAGCCCGCGGCCGCCGGTGCCGACGCCATGGCTATCCACACCGCGCCGGCCCAGAGGCCGCGCCGACGGGCCGCCGACACCGTCCAGCACCCTGGCCGACACCTTGGCGCCGCCGCCCTAATCCTTGAACGGTTCTTGAAGCGTGCGCACCATTTCCAACAGGACCGCGCGAATCTGTCTCTCATCACATCCCATCAACACCGCATCCTCGAGCGCTTCGCGGCACATCTCGCGAATCTCAACGATGTTCTCGTTGAGCACCTTGATTTTTTCGATGCACGAGACCGGCACACCGTCCGGATCGATCCACTCCGGCAACAGATCGTCGGTCCTTTCGCGGGTGTCGTTCGCGGCCATGGTCGGACGGCTATTTGCTTTCTTTCTGGCTGAACACGAGCTGGGTCAACAGACCGATCACATCGGCGGCGGCCTGGGTATACTCGATTTCGCCGCCGGGTCTGATCATATCCTCTTCCCCGCCCGGGTCGAGACGAACATATTCGCCACCGAGCAAACCTTCGGCCCCGATCATCGCGGTGGTATCGAGCGGCAGCTTGATCGCCTCGTCGATATTCATGGTCACCAACGCCAGATAGGTGTCTGGATCGATGGTCTCGGCCGTCACACTGCCCACTTTGATGCCGCTGATCCGCACGTCCGCGCCCTCCTTGAGGGCACCGATGCCGGTGAACTTGGCAATCACCTGATAACCGGACACGGTGCCGACATCGGACTTGGTGTAGGCGAAGGTGACGAACCAGACCGCGACCACGATCACCAATGCTCCGATCAACGTCTCCAAGGCATTTCGATTCATGACCCGACCTCTCAGATATGGAGGATCGCGCGGTCTCCCCGGACCAACCCAGCG
>CAJWQN010000014.1 GCA_913045505.1 uncultured Rhodospirillaceae bacterium
CCGCGATGACAAAACGCGCCGTGTTCATGATGAGCTCCCTGCAAAAGGAAGCTTGAATCACTTTTTACCCGTTTTGGGAATCCCCTAATTGTCCACAGGCCCTAGGAAGCGGCTGTGGGATTTCGACGCCCCGGCCGCGGCTTGTGGAGGCACCTGGCTGACGCCATGATCGCGTAACGGAGCATCCGTCGCTCCAAGCACGGCGCCACGACGACGGCGCACGGGAGTGACATTCAGAGCGGGGACCGAGCCAGCAATGATTTGGCAATCCGTGCCGTTGATGACCGCCGCCGATGTGGCGGTGGTGGTGCTGGTCGGTTACGCGGTTTGGCGGATTCTCCGCCACCGCGACCGCTTTCCCACCGCCTGGACCGCCATCGGCCCGGCCCTGGTGGCGAACGGCTTGGGCCTGGTCGCTCTGTTCTACGCGGCCGACCTGTTCGTCTTGCATGTCCTGCCTTCGATGACCAGCCCCGACGCTGCCATGGCGACCATGCGCGACCTGCATTTGAATTATAGCTGGCCGGTCATGGTCGCGGCGACCGGGCTCATCGTCAGCGGATTCACGATCACCAACCAGACCTTGTTCACGACCATCGGGCAACTGGAGCGCCCGGAACGGGAACTCCGCGACCAACGACAGCGGTTTCAGGACTTCGCCTTGGCCGGGGGCGACTGGCTCTGGGAGACCGACCGCGACCATCGGTTCACCGATATCTGGCAGTACACCGATCACGGTCGGGTGCGCGACCCGTTCGGCCATGTCGGGCGAACGCGCCAAGAAATCTTTGCCGACTCGAATCCGGAATTGATGCGAGATTACCAGGCGGACCTGGAGGCGCGACGGCCAATACGGGATTTGGAAAACTATTGGGTCGACGAGGCCGGCGAGGAACATTGGCTGCGGATCGGCGGCGTGCCCGTGTTCGCCGAAGACGGCCAGTTCCTCGGCTATCGCGGCACCTCTCGCGACATCTCGGATCGTATCCGGGCGGATCGACGGGCCGAGCGCGCCAACGTGCTGCTTCGCGACGCCGTCGACTCGATCTCGGAAGGTTTCGGGCTGTTCGACGCCGACGACCGATTGGTGCTGACCAACGAACGTGCTCTGGAAATGTACAAGGACTTGGCCCACCTTCATGTGCCCGGCACCCATTTCGACGACCTCGCGCGTGGCCTGGCCGAATCGGGTCTGGTCGCCGATGCCGTGGGTCGGGAAGAGGATTGGATCCGCGACCGCATCGCCCGCCACAAGAACCCCGGCCCGCGGTTCGAGCGCCGGCTCGGGCCGGATAGGTGGCTGATGGCATCAGAGCAAAGAACCAGCGAAGGCGGGACCGTGTCGGTCGGGACCGACATCACCGAACTCAAGCTGCGCGAGGCGGAGCTGGCGGCAAGCGAACGGAATTTTCGCGACCTGTTGGAGCAGTCGATCCAGGGAATCTTCATCCGCCGGGGTGAAGAAATCGTTTTCGCCAACCAAGCCTATGCCGATTTGTTCGGCTATGGGAGCCCCGACGAGATCATCGGGCTCGACACCGTACGCCAGCTCAAGGCGCCCGAGGAACGCAACCGTATGCAGGACTATGCCAAAGATCGCCAAACCGGGCAGGGCGCGCCCAACCAATATGAATTTCGCGGACGTCGCAAGGACGGCTCCTTGATCTGGATCGAAAACCGGGTCCAGAACGTCGATTGGGACGGGATCGAGGCGGTTTTGACCGTCTCGATGGATATTTCGGTACGTATCGAGGCGGAGCGGCGGGTCGACCGTGCCCACGCCCTGCTTCGCGACGCCATCGAGTCGCTTTCGGAAGGTTTCTTGCTGTACGACGCCGACGACCGATTGGTGCTGACCAACAAACGGGCTCTGGAGATGTACAAGGACGTGGCGCACCTTTATGTGCCCGGCGCCCATTTCGACGACATCGTGCGCGGCACGGCCGAATCGGGTCTGATCGCCGATGCCGTGGGTCGGGAAGACGATTGGGTTCGGGAACGCATCGCCCAACACAATGGTCCCAACCAGCGGTTCGAGCGCCGGCTCGGATCGGATACGTGGCTGATGATTGCCGAGCGACAAACCGACGATGGCGGCAGCGTCGTGGTCGCCGCCGACATCACCGAACTCAAGCGGCACGAGACGGAACTGGCCGAGGCGAAGGCGCAACTTGAGGCGGTGCTGGACAATATCGGCCAGGGTGTCGCCATGTACGACGCCGAACATCGGCTGGTGTTCCGAAACCGGCAATGGCACCAGCTCCAAGGGTATCCAGCCTATCTGGGCGAAGCGGGCACGTCGATCGAGACGATCCTCGGATGGGCGGCGGACCATCACCATTGGCGGGATATGGACGGCCCGGACCCCGTCGCCAGGACGTTGTCCCTATTCCAGTCCACGACGCCCGAGAAATTCGAGCGTGTCCGCGCGGACGGAATGATCGCCGCGGTAGCGGTGAACCCGGTCGCGGACGGCACCATGGTGGCCACGATCGCCGATATCACCGAGCGCAAGGAGCATGAAGTCAAACTGGCCGAGGCGACGGCGCGACTTCAGGCGGTGCTGGACAATATCGGCCAGGGGGTGGCCATGTACGACGCCGAACACCGGCTGGTGTTCCGAAACCGGCAATGGCACCGGCTCAACGGGTATCCAGACCATTTGGGCGAGGTGGGCACGTCGATCGAGACGATCCTCGAATGGGCGGCCGACCATCACCATTGGCGGGGAATGGACGGCCCGGACCCCGTCGCCAAGGTGTTGTCCCCATTCCATTCCCGGACGCCCGAGCACATCGAGCGCCTCCGCGCCGACGGAATGATCGGCGCGATCGAGATGAACCCGGTCGCGGACGGCACGTTGGTGGCCACGATCGCCGATATCACGGAGCGCAAGCGCGCCGAGCAGGCCTTGCAGACCTTGAACGAGGAACTCGAGCAGCGGGTCGCGGAACGGACCGCCGAGCTGAGCAACGCCCAAGACGAATTGGTCCGCAAGGAGCGCTTGGCGACCCTTGGCCAGCTGACCGCCACGGTCAGCCACGAACTCCGCAATCCATTGGGAGTGCTCCGCAACTCGGCCTATGTCCTGCGGCGCGCGATCAACGAGCCCGATTCGCGATCGGACCGGGCCATTGATCGCATCGACCGCAACATCACCCGCTGCGACCGGATCATCGACGAACTGCTCGATTTCACCCGGTCGCGGCGCCCGGAATTGCACCCGGTTGTCCTCGATGATTGGCTGGGGGGCGTGCTCGACGAGCAGCCGGAGCCACGTGACATTATCGTCGATCGCGAGTTCGGCTTGCCGGCGGCCCGGTTCCCGCTCGACCGCGACCTGTTGCACCGGGCGGTCGTCAACCTTTACGACAATGCCTGCCAAGCACTCGAGGACGGAGAGTCGGCCGATCCCCGGATCACGATCGAGACCCGAAAATCCGTCAACCGAATCGAGATCACGGTCGGCGACAACGGTCCCGGGATGGCTTCCGAGGTGCGGGAGAAGATATTCGAGCCCCTGTACAGCACCAAGGGTTTCGGGATCGGGCTCGGCCTCCCCATCGTGCACAGGATCATGGCCCAACTCGACGGCGGCATCGAGCTGGACAGCGCCCCTGGGCGGGGCACGCGGGCGGTGCTGTGGCTTCCCGATCGGTCCCAATGACGACCCCGACGGCCATGCCGGACGAGGCCCGGCGCCGTGTGCTGGTGGTCGATGACGACCGCGACTTCGCCGACAGCCTGATAAGCACCCTGGGCCTGCAGGGCTTCGCCACCGCCGCCGCCTACGATTTCGACGACGCCTGCTCGGTCGCCGACCGGTTCGATCCCGAGGTCGCGCTGCTCGATATCCGCCTCGGCCGGCACAACGGTCTGGACCTGATCACGATCCTGAAACGGGACCGGCCCGATCTCGTTTGCATTGCGGTCAGCGCCTATTCCGATTTCGACTACGCGATCGAGGCGTTCCGGCTGGGCGCCGCCGACTATCTGCCCAAGCCGGTCCATCCCGCCCATGTCGAGACCCTGCTCAACAACTGCTTCGAGCGGATTAGCCTGGAGCGGCAGAAAGATCGGGCCGAGGCCCAACTGCGCCAGGCCCAGAAAATGGAGGCCGTCGGCCAACTCGCCGGCGGCATCGCCCACGATTTCAACAATATCCTTCAGATCATCGCCGGCTTCACCCAGCTCGCCCATGATCACGCCGATCCGGGAGGGCCGACCCGGGACCACCTGGACAAGGTCATGCGATCGGTCGAGAGGGCCCGCGATCTGGTCGCCCAGATCCTGACCTTCAGCCGCCGCGGCCCGACCCGGCGCGAGCGGCTGGACTTGGCCGCGGCGGTGGCCGACGCCATGGCGATGCTGCGCCCGACCCTGCCGGCGACGATCGCGATGGCCCAGCGTCTTCCCACGAGTCCGACCGTGGCGGTCGCCGATGGCGGACAGATTCAGCAAATTCTCGTCAATCTGTGCACCAATGCCGCCCAGGCGATCGGCGACCAACCGGGCGAAATCTCGGTCGCGCTCACGCCGGTGACCCTGGACCAGACCTTGGATGCGACCGAGACCGAGCTCGCGGCCGGCCCCTACGCCAAGCTGGTTGTCACCGATTCGGGCCCGGGCATGGACCGGGCGACCCGAGAGCGTGCGATCGAGCCGTTCTTTTCCACCAAGCCGGTGGGCGAGGGCAGTGGTCTGGGCCTGTCGGTCGTCCATGGCATCGTCACCGGCCATGGCGGCGGCATCACCATCGAGAGCGAACCCGGCGAGGGCACCCGAATCTCGGCCTATTTTCCGCAAGCGATCGGTGCCGTCGCCGAGCCCCGGCCCGAGGCAGAGACGCCCAGGACGACGGGCGAGGAGCACATCCTGCTGGTCGATGACGAAACCGAGGTCGCCCGGACCGGACGGCTGTTGCTGGAAAAGGGCGGCTACCGTGTCACGACCGCCGGATCGGGCGCCGAGGCCGTCGCCGTTTTCCGCGATCGGCCGGCCGCCTTCGATCTGGTCGTCACCGACCAGACCATGCCCGAGATGACCGGCGCGGTGCTGGCCGACACATTGCTGGTGCTTCGGCCCGACATTCCGATCGTTCTTTGCACCGGATACAGCCACGGCATCGACGAGGATGGCGCCAAGGCCAGGGGCATCCGCGCCTTCATGATGAAGCCGCTGCTGGGATCGGAGCTTCTGGCGACTGTTCGTCGGGTCCTCGACGAAGCGTGATCGGCGCCCAAGGCCACCATCCGCCGATGGGGCGCGAACGCCGCACCGCCCGCGCCGTCGCGATCATTTCCCCCGGCCACCGCCATGTCGCCCGGGATGTCATGCCCGCCCAGCTCTCGAGAGAATTACGGGGACAGTATACTTAATTCATTACGGGGACAGTATATTTAATTCAGAGTTGGAAATCGGGTCGGCATTTCGTATTCAAATATTCAGCGGATCGCCGTATTTGCCAATCAAATAAACTGTCCCCGTAATAGTTAAGTATACTGTCCCCATAACTTTCTGTCCCCATAAACTTGGAAAGCCTGAAAGAAAAAGAGTAGAGCCCCGACCATGTGGGGCTCTACCATGACGACGTCTATGTCAGATTTATTCGCCGGTGATCGCGGCGATGCTCTGGAAGCCGACCTGATAGGCGTCGATGATGAGCTTCACGACATCCTCGTCCGCCATGCCCACGGCGTCAAAGGACGACGTCCAGTTCACGGTCGAGCCACCGCCGGACTCACTCACCACGATGGTCGCGGTGTAGTTCGTGATCGGAAATACGCTGTCGACGATGCTGTAGGTGTACGACTTGCCGGCCCACGAATAGTCGACCAAGACCTCGAAGGCCCAGGCGCCGTCACCGGTCACGATCAGGCGGTGCAGGGCACCATCGACCTTGCTCAACGTGGAGTCCGCGAACCACGGATGCCATTTCTGCAAACCGCCGAATTCGTTGATGACGTGCCAGACGTCATCCGCGCTCGCCTTGAACGAAGCTGATTCCTTGACATCCAGGGCCTTGGCGTCGTGCCCGATCACGACCATCGCGCAAGCCGCGACGGCACCGATCATGAATTTCCGAAGTATCCCCATTTGGCTTCCTCCCTTTCTTCTCTCCCTATGTTCGGCTTTCGAGCGCCACGCCGCCGGTTGCCGGCGGCCGGCACCCCAGCCTTATGTGCTTCATGGACTTCGCGAACGCAACCAAAAACGCCGTGATCCCGGCGTCCCGCTACGACAACAGCGCCAGCGACTTGAACGACGCGTGGCCGCGTTTGCCGATCACCAGATGATCGTGAACGGTGACCCCGAGCGGGCGGCCGGCTTCGACCACCTGGCGGGTGATCTCGATATCGGCGGCGGACGGAGTCGGGTCGCCGGAGGGGTGGTTGTGGACCATGATGATCGCGCTGGCGCCCAGATCCAGCGCCCGGCGGACCACCTCGCGCGGATAGACCGGGGTGTGATCGACGGTACCGGTCTGTTGCACCTCGTCGGCGATCAGCACGTTCTTGCGGTCGAGGAACAGGATTCGAAACTGCTCGGTGGCGGCGTGTTGCATGGCCACCTTGCAGTAATTGAGCAAGGCCTGCCACGAGCTCAGCACCGGCCGTTCCAGGACCTGGTCCTGGAGCGCGCGATGGCTGGCCGCCTCGATCACCTTGAGCGCCGCGATCACCGACTCCCCGGCGCCGGCAACGTCGCTCAGCCGCTTCGCATCGGCGCCGATCACGGCGGCGAAGCTTCCGAACCTGGCCAGCAGGCGCTTGGCCAGGGGCTTCATGTCGCGGCGCGGCTGGGCCTGGAACAGGACCAGTTCCAGCAACTCGTAGTCGTCCAGCGCATCCGCCCCGGCGCGCAGGAACCGGCCGCGCAGTCGTGCCCGATGGCCGGTCATCGTCGATTCCGGCTTTGTCGTCGACTCGGGCTTTGCCGCCACGCCTCGGGCCATGGCGGCACTCAGCAATAGGGTGGGCGATGAAAGCCGGCCGGCGAGACGGTGAACAGCTCGTGGCCGTTCTCGGTGACCGCGACGGTGTGCTCGAACTGCGCCGAGAGCGACCGATCCTTGGTCACCGCGGTCCAGCCGTCGGACAGGATCTTCACCTGGTAGCGGCCCAGATTGATCATCGGCTCGATGGTGAAGAACATGCCCGCCCGCAATTCCAGGCCCTCGCCGGCCTCGCCGTAATGGAGCACGCTCGGGGCGTCATGAAACACCCTGCCGATGCCGTGGCCGCAGAAATCGCGTACCACCGCGCAGCGCTGGCTCTCGGCGTAGCACTGGATCGCGTGGCCGATGGCGCCGAGGGTGGCGCCGGGGCGCACCTCGGCGATGCCGCGCATCATCGCTTCATGGGTCACGTCGCACAACCGGGCGGCCTTGCGCGAGACCTCGCCGGCCCAGTACATGCGGCTCGAATCGCCATGCCAGCCGTCCACGATCGGGGTCACGTCGATGTTGACGATATCGCCCTTGGCGAGCTTCCGATCGCCGGGGATGCCGTGGCAGACCACATGGTTGATCGAGGTGCAGATCGACTTGGTGAAACCGCGATAGCCGAGCGGCGCCGAGACGGCGCCGTGATCGGCGGTGTAGTCGTGACACAGCCGGTCCAGCTCGGCGGTCGTCACCCCCGGCTTGACATGGGGGGTGATGAAATCCAGCAACTCGGCCGCAAACCGGCCGGCGCGGCGCATGCCGGCGAAAGCATCGATGCCGTGAAGCTTGATGGTGCGCCGGCTCCGGCCGTCCAAATCGCCTTCGTCCAAGTCTCGTCTCTCCCGCTCGCCTCGCTCAGCCGCGCACCGGCAGCGGCCGATCGAGTTCGATCGCTTGCGTGCTCAGCCGGCAAGCATAGCACAGCGCCTCGATGCCCTCGGCCCGGGCCTTGGTGAAGGCGGCATTGTAGGTGGGATCGATGTCGGCGGCGATTCGGAACTCGGTGCAATCCTCGCGCTGGACCAGGTAGAGCATCACCGCACGGTGTCCGGCCGCGACCATGGCCCCGAGCTCGCCCAGATGCTTGGTGCCCCGGGCGGTGACCGAATCCGGGAACTCCGCGCCGTAGCCACGCTTGAGATGGACGTTCTTGATCTCGAGGTAACAGTCCGGCCGGCCGTCGCCGTCGAGGAGGAGGTCGATGCGCGAATTGCGGCCGTAGCGGACCTCGCGCCGGAGGTCCCCATAGCCGACCAGTTCCGGGACCCGGCCGGCCGCCACCGCTTCGGCGACGATGCGATTGGGGTGGCCAGTGTTGATTCCGACCAAGCCGTCACCGATGGCGACCAGCTCCCACGACCAGCGCAGCTTGCGCGCCGGGTTGCGGGCCGGCGACAGCCAGACCGGCGCGCCCGGCGCGGCAAGCCCGGTCATGGCGCCCGGATTGGCGCAATGGGCCGTGACATCGCCGCCGTCGTCCAGCGAGATATCGGCCAGAAATCGCTTATAGCGCCGAATCAAACGGCCCGGCACCAGGGGATCGGGAAATCGCATCGCCGGACCATAGGCAGGCCGGGCCGCCGGGTCCAGGCTTGGGCGGGGCGCGGGGCTCGGCTATGATCGCCGCCGCCGGCCACGAGAGCCGCGTCCCGGAGAGCCGCCCATGACCGACTCCGCACGTCCCACCGCCTGCGTCCTGATCATCGGCAACGAGATTCTCACCGGCCGCACCCAGGACGTGAATCTCGCCTTCCTCGCCACCCGGCTGACGGAAATCGGCGTGCGCCTGGCCGAGGCACGGGTGATCGCCGACGACGAGGACGTGATCGTGGCCACCCTCAACCAATGCCGCGCCGCCCACACCTATGTCTTCACGACCGGCGGCATCGGCCCGACCCATGACGACATCACCGCTGCCAGCGTCGCCAAGGCTTTTGGGGTCGCCCTCGAACAACACGCCGAAGCGCGCCGGCGCCTGGCCGAGTTGTGCGAACGCAACGGCGTCGAACTGAACGCCGCCCGCCTGCGCATGGCCAACGTCCCGGCGGGCGGGCGCCTGATCGACAATCCGGTCTCGGCCGCGCCCGGTTTCCAGATCGAGAACGTGTTCGTGTTCGCGGGCATCCCCTCGATCATGCAGGCCATGTTCGAGGGCTGCAAGGGGCGCCTGGTCGGCGGCCCGCCGGTGCTCAGCCGCACGGTAGTCGGCTACATGCCCGAAGGCACCGTGGCCGCGCCCCTGAGCACGCTCCAGGACCAATACCCCGATGTCGAGATCGGCAGCTACCCGTTCTACCGGGCCGGGCGCTTCGGCACCAGCCTGGTGCTCCGCGGCGCCGACGCCGAGCGCCTCTCGGCCGCGACCGCGCAGTTGGCCGCCCTGGTCACGGACCTCGGTGGCGCGCCCGAAATCGACCCCGATTGAGCGCCACGTATGGCAGGGGCGTCATCGGGGTCCTCGCATCCTTCAAATCGACGGCTTCGATCCGCCGTTCCCATTTGATCGCCGATCGACGGATCACGGTCTCAGGTGCTCGACGAACCAGTCGCGGGCGGCGGCGCCGGTAATATCGAAACCATCGACATAGGCGCTGAAGTGGTGCCCGGGCGCGATGATGACTTTCTTCGGCTCGAGCGCCATCTCGTAGGCCTCGAGCGCATGGTCGCTGGGGATCAAATTGTCGCGAAAGGCAACGATCATCAGCAGCGGCGTCGGACTGATCCGCTTGACATAGGCCCAAGGCTCGTATTCCAGCGCCATGTCAACGCTCGCCAACGTGGTTTCGTTTTTCCACGACGGCGCCCGCAATTTCGCGGTATCGGTAAACCAATCGTACGATTCCTTTTGCGGCAGGGCCGCGTATCCGTTCGGGTCCTCCGAGACCACCGGGATCATCCCCGGCGCCTCGCCGCGGGCGCGGGCCTCGCGGTCCGAATCGAACAAGCCCAGCAGGCCCGGCCAAAAATCCTCGCGCACGTTGCGGGTGAACGCATCAAACAGGTGCGTTCCCGGCACTTGCGCGACGACAGCCTTGACCCGCCTGTCGACCGCCGCCACGACCAGGACATGGGCGCCGCTATAGCTCGATCCCCAAATGCCGACGCGTTCCTTGTCGACGCCGGAAAGGGTGCGGGCATAGGTGATCGCGTGGCGATAATCGCGCATTTGTGCAAAGGGGTCGATTTCCTGGCGCGGTTTGCCGTCGCTGGCGCCGAAATTGCGATTGTCGTAAACCAGCGCCGCCATGCCGGCATTGGCGAATTCCTCGGCATATTTGTCGAGCCACATTTCCTTCACCGCCGACCAGCCGTGGGACATGACGATGATCGGCACGTCACCGCTCGCGCCTTCCGGGCGATACAGCCAGCCGCGCAGTGTCGTGCCGGCGGCACTGAATTCGACATCTTCGCGGGTGAAGCCGGCTTCGCTGGGCTGCGCGAGGACCGTGATCATGAGCGCGGTGGCGACAACCCAGCCGATGCGGCGGGGCCAAGCCGTGATGGCGTATTTCATTGATGGACCCTCCCAAGTCTCGATCGGGGATTTTCCGAACGGCTCCCCCCATAACTTCATGATGACCGTACCATGGTGCTTAAGGCATGGCCAATCAGGTCGGCGATCCGGCGCGCCGGGTGGCGAGCGCTCACACTCGACCAGAATCGGTGAACCGAATTGCCGTTCGA
Organism: uncultured Rhodospirillaceae bacterium; assembly: GCA_913045505.1. Classification (GTDB taxonomy): domain Bacteria; phylum Pseudomonadota; class Alphaproteobacteria; order UBA7887; family UBA7887; genus CAJWQN01. Next base: position 10,631 of record CAJWQN010000014.1, read on the forward strand.
GTGCCCTGTCATCCTTCCGCGACGCATCCTGGCCCTCGGCGGGCACGGCTTTACCGTCGGACGACTTCGAGGCTGCCGGTTCTTGCCGTGGGGCGCCGACTCACGCTACCTTGATTGCAGCCGCCTGCTTGGTGAAGGTGATGCCGTTTCTGGGCTTGGAGTCCCGAGGCCGGGCCGTGCCCGATCGATTCCGTCGGTGGGCGTCACGGAATTCCATCGTTCGGAGGAGATTCCCGTCATGGCGATAAGCTCGAGCCTGCCCGCGCTTGCCGGCGCCGTTGTTGTCGTGGCGTCCTTGGCGGCGCCGATATCGTCCGCGCCGGAAGCCCGCCCGGCGATCGATTTGACGGATGGGCCCGAGGGGTTCATACCGCCCCGCCTTCACCCCGAGGGAGCCGAGCTCGAGACCCGCGAATTGGCGTCGGGGGTTTATGCCCTGGTGTCCACCAAGCCCGGTGCCGACAATTCCGGTTTCGTAATCGGCGAGAACGGCGTGCTGGTCATCGACTCCCATATCAATGGTGCGATGGCGGCCAAGATTCAGACCGCGATCACCACGATCACCGACAAGCCGATTCTCTATCTGGTGAACACCAATTATCATGGCGATCACACCTTCGGAAACCATGCCTTCCCGGCCGCGACCCTGATCGTGGCCCACCACGAGACCGCGCGCAAGATGGCGGATCTCGAACACGAAAAGCAGTTCATACTGGCCACGATCAACAACGATACCAGCGTCGTCGCCGACGCGCGCCTGCGCCTTCCCGACATTCAGTTCGACCGCCACCTCAGCCTCGACCTCGGCGGCAGGACGGTCGAGATTTACAACTTCGGGCCCGGCAACACGGTCGGCGACACGGTGGTCTACGAGCCGGAATCGCGGGTCGCCTGGACCGGCAATCTGGTCGTGGGCGAAGGCACCATCCCGCTGCTGCTGGAGGGCCGGGCCGCCCGATACGCCCATACCTTGGCCCGATTCGCCGAAACCCTGTCGGTCGCGACCATCATTCCCGGACATGGCCGGCCGACCACGGGCGCGATACTGGGCCGCTATATGGGTTATTTGGGCGATCTCGTCCATCGGGTCGGTGCCGCGGTCGGCGCCGGTCACGATCTCGACCGGACCCTGGCCGAGACGACCCTGGCCGAGCACTATCTGCCGCCGGCCGATGTCCCCGCCGGCTCACCGCCGGCCCGGTTCCGAAAATTCCTGATCGGCTTCCACAGGCTCAACGTCCTCCAGACCTACCGCGATTTCACCGTCCCGGAGGACCGGCACTAAACTGAGCAGCCCGCGCCCCAGGCTTGTCGGCCGCCCGCCGGCCAAGCTAACTTGGGCCTGGCCGCCCGCTTGGTGGAATTGGCAGACACACGGGACTTAAAATCCCGAGGCCGAGAGGCCGTGCCGGTTCGAGTCCGGCAGCGGGCACCAATTGTTGATCGGAGGAGGTTTGGTCGTGCCTCCCTTTTTCCGATGGCCCCGTTCGACCCACCACCGCCCATTCAAACATCCACAAGATCATAGCTCGTGCTGCGGCCGCCGGCGGGGTTCTTTTTGAGAACGTCGCGGGCGATCAGGTCGAGGATGTCCCGGTACGCGGTGTCCTGGGAGCATTTGGCGAGTTTGGCCCATTTGGACGTGGTGAGCTTGCCTTCGAAGCCATCGAGCACCCGGTTGAGAACCTTGATCTGGCGGTCGTTCAGCGGCTCCGCGGCGAGCTTGTCCCAGAACCGCGCCTTGAGGAGCACCGAGGCCAGGGTTTCCCGCGCGCCTCCGATGGCACGGCCGAGGCAGCCCAGGAACCATTGCTGCCACCCAGTTACGTCCAGCGTCCCCTTCTGGGTTGCCTCCAGCGTGTCGTAATAGGCGGTGCGCTCGATCCGGATCTGCGCCGACATACTGTAGAAACGCCGCCGACTCCGTTCCGAACGGGCGAGCGCCAAATCGGCGATCGCTCTGGCGATGCGGCCATTGCCATCGTCGAAGGGGTGGAGGGTCACGAACCAAAGATGGGCGAGCCCGGCCTTCAGCACCGGGTCGATTTCGGCCCCGTCATTGAACCAGTCGAGGAAGGCAGCGATTTCATCCGAGATCCGTGAGGCCGGCGGCGCCTCAAAGTGGACCCGCTGGCGGCCGTAAGGGCTGGAGACGACTTGCATCGGGCCGCCACTATCGTCCCGCCATTCAGCAACTCGGATATTTGCCATGCCGGCGTGCCCAGTGGGGAACAGTGATGCATGCCAGGCGAACAGCCTGTCCATGCTCAACACCTGGGCGAACTCGCGGGTGGCATCAAGGGTCATCTCGACAACGCCCTCCACATCCCGATCGGCCGGTTTCAGGCCGCCAATATCCAGCCCTAGGCGCCGGGCAATGGAAGAGCGCACTTGGTCAGGGTCCAGCCGCGTGCCCTCGATCTCGCTCGACTTGAGAACGTCCTGGGTGAGAGTGCGCAACACAGCCCGCTCTTGCGACCAGAAGCCCAGCGCTTCCATGCGCCCGATTAGGCGACCCTGATCGTGACGGGTCTCGGAAAGCGTTGTCGCTAGGCGTTCGTGGTTCCAACGGAACTTCGGCCAATCCGGCAGTTCCCAGATATACATGGATATTCTCCGCAGTATATGCGGATATTATCGCCCGCTTTCTCCGCAGGCGCAAGAATCCCGCTTTCTCCGCAGGCGCAAGAATATTGTCCGTATTCTATGCGGAGATAGAGCCCGGTATTCTCCGCGATCAATATAATCTCAGTTCGGCACCCCCGCCGGTCCGAGACGTGAAATCCCGAGGTCGTGAGGCCGCGCCGGTTCGCCCACGGCGGCGGACCGGGCTTCGGCGGCTACTTCAGGTAGCCCAGGTCGCGCCAATCGGCGTAGCTTTCGCGGAACGCCGAGTAGCTGGCGTAGACCTCGGCGAACAGCGGGTCCTCGGCGGACGCCTCCTCGGCCACTTCTTCCCAGGCCTGGCGGAACACCTCGATCTGCTCGTCGGTCCATTTGTGGATCTGGACCCCTTGTTCCTTGTGGAACGCGATCGCCGGGCCCTGGGTGGCGTCGCCCTTGGTCATCATCCACAGATTGGCGTCTCCGCAGGCGATCTCGAGCATCTTTTGGTAAGCCGCGGGCAGGGCCTCGAACTTCTCCAGGTTGACGATCATCTCGACGAACGAGGCCTGTTGGTGCCAGCCCGGGAAATAGTTGTGCTTGGCGATCTGATAGAAGCCGAGCCGGCGGTCGAGGGTCGGGAAGGAGAATTCGGTGGCGTCGATGGTGCCCAACTCCAGGGCCGGGAAGATGTCGCCGCCGGCGAGCAGTTGGGTCGAGACGCCGAGCTTTTCCATCACCCGCGAGCCGAGCCCGAAAAAGCGCATCTTCAGCCCCTTCAGCTGATCGAGCGAGGTGATCTCCTCGCGGAACCAGCCCGAGGATTCCGGCGCCACGGCGCCGCATTGCATGCCGTGGACGCCGAGCTTGTGGTATTCGCGCTCGTAAATCTCGCGCCCGCCGCCATACTGAATCCAGCCCAGATATTCACTCACCGTGGGCCCGAACGGGACCGAGGAGAAGAACACCAGCCCGGGAAACTTGCCGGCATGAAAACCGGTGGTGGTGTAGGATATATCGACCGCGCCCGCGGCGACCGGGTCGAACACCTCCAATGCCGGGACCAACGCGCCCGGCTCGAAGAACCTGATCTTGAACTTGCCGTCCGACATCACGTCGATCGAATCGATGATGCGCAGAATATTCTCGCCGACCACGTCAAGCGTGCTCGGATAGGACGACGCCAATTTCCAGTGGACCCGATCTTGGGCCTCGGCGGGGCCGGCACCGGTGATCGACATGGCGGCCAGCAACACGCCGGCGCACAGGCCGGCCAGATCCGATTTGCGCATGGTCATCCTCCCCCATTGTCCGGTCGCGGCCGGCATTCGGCTCGCGCCGCCGGCGATCTTACACCTCCCCGGCCCGGGCCGCATCCCCGCGCCGCCCGAAGACGGCCAGGCGCGACCTTGCCCGACCGCCGGGGCAACCGCGGTCCGCTGACGAGGATCAGATCTGGGCGATGCCTTTTCGGCCGTTTGGTCTGTCGGTGACCGAAGGCTGTTTGCTCGGATCAGGGCGTTTGACGCCCATCAGGCGCCAGCCGCAGAAGCTGCCCAGGGCGCCACCGACGGCACTGGCACCGAACGCCAGATCGCCGTGGCCGGTCGTATGGGCCAGGGAAACGGCGATCAGGGCGCCGGCAGCCGTGCTGAAGCCGGCGCAGACCAACGTCATCGGCAATATCATTCCTGTATTCATGGGCTTTCACCGAAAGTCTTTGTCCGATTGTCGGCGGAGCTTAGCCAAGCACTGTAACCGGCCGATGTGACGGCGGTCACAAAATCGGCGATTCCGGGGGATGATCAGAGCGCGCGCGGCCGTCCGACATAGTCGTCGAGCTGTATCTGGCCGTCGTCCGCGACCGCGGCAACCGCGAATGACGGTGCGGGATCGCCCACCTGAAGTGACTCTATCCTCTGTTCGGTCATGGTTCGGTCTCCCTCCTTATTTTTTTGACCATTCCGTCAGCACAGGAACGGCAGCACCACCAGCGAGTCCGGCTCGAGCCCGGCCCGCACGCAGACCGCCTGCGCCTTTTCCATATATTGTTCCGCCGTCGCCGGATCGTCGAGGTCCAGGTGGACCGTGGCCAGCCCGTCGTAGCAGGGGAACAGTATCTGCGGCTCGTCCAGGGCCTCGGCCAGGTCCAGCGCCTCCTGATAGAGGTCGATGGCGACTCGCGGCTCGCCGTGGCATTGGTAGATTTGGCCGAGCACCACCAGCGACACCGGCAGATGGTCGACCAGGCCGAGCTCGCGGTCGAGGTCGATCGCGGTCCGCACCGCGTCCACGCCTTCGCCCTCGCAGCGCCCGGTGAAGGTGCAGAACGAGACCCCGAGATTGGCGTAGAGACGCGACTGGAATCCCAGATCGCCGATCTTCTTGGCCACCGCCAGGCCGCGCTGGCAGGTCTCGATGGCCCGGCCCGGATCGAGGGTGCCGTAGAGAACGCTGAGATTGGTGTAGCCGCGGCAGGCGGCCTGGAACAGATGGTGGGCCTCGGCCACGGCCAGGCTCTTCTCGACATGAGCGACCGCGTCCGTCGGCTGGTCGCGCCGGGCCTGGGCGACGCCCAAGGTATTGTAGGCCTCCGACACCACGGCCGCGGCCTCGTGGGCCGGGGCGGTGTCGGCGCCGTTGCCATTGGCGCTGGCCAGCAGCGGTTCGGCGCAGAGAAGGGCGCGGCGCGCCCATTCGACGGCGCCGTCATTGTCGCCGCCGCGAAACGCCAGACGACCCATCTCATGGTAGAGGTGCGCCAGTTCGATTTCCTGCTCGCGGCCTTCGAGCAAGTCGAGGCCGGCCTTGATCCGGGCCAAGGCCAAATCGCGGGCGCCGTCTTCCCAGTGGAGCCAGGCGATTTTCCGATACAGGCGCGCCTGGGCGGCGCGATCGTCGGCCTCGACCAGCGCGCCGAGCACCGTTTCGTAATGGCCCAGCGCCTCGTCGCGCCGGCCCATCGGACCCAGCAGATCGGCCAGCCGCTCCAGCACCTCCAGGCGCTCGGGCCCGTCGAGGCCGCTCGTCTCTATGGTTTCGAGCGCCCGACGGTAATGGCGGATCGCATCGTCGTTGGCGAACACCCGCCGCGCCCGGTCGCCGGCCGCGACCATATAGCCGACACCCTTGGCGGAATCGTCGCTGGCCGAGAAATGATAGGCCAGGGCCTCGATTTGCTCGAGCCGCTCGGGCATTCCGCCGCAGATCGCCTCCAACTCGGCCCCGGCGCGGCCGTGAAGCGCGGTCCGGCTTTTCAGCAGCAGGTTCTGATAGACCACTTCCTGGACGATGCTGTGGGTGAACCGATAGCGCCGGTCCTTGTCGCCGAAGGCACCGCCGCCGGTGTCCTCGATCAGCTCGGCAGCTCGGAGCGCCTCCAGGCCCCGATCAAGCTGGTCGTCGGGCTGGTCGGGCTCGCGGCTGATCCGGGCCAGCAATGCGCGGTCGAATTCGACCCCGAGAACCGCCGCTTCCTGGGTCAGGCGGCGGACCGGCGGCGGCAAACGGTCGAGACGTGACAGCAGCAGCCCCTGGATCGTCAACGGCACGTCCCGCATCGCGACCGTTCCCGAGCTTCGCCACATGCCGCCGTCGTCACGGTGGAGCACGCCGCTTTCGACCAGGCCGCGGACGATTTCCTCCAAATAGAACGGATTGCCGCCGGCCCGCTCGACGATCAGCTGGCGCAATTGGTGCGCCACGCCGCCGGCCGAAGTCTCGAACAAGGCCGAAATCAGGGCCTCGCATTCATCGTCGGAGAGGGGCCCGAGCCGGATCGCGGCCTGCGAGGTGCGGCTGGTCGCCAGGGTGCCGACATCGAAGCTCGGGCGATGGCTGAGCAGCAGCAAGAACGGCCGATCATCCAGCCGGTCGACCAGGAACCGCAGCAACTCCACCGAGGCGGCGTCGGCCCAGTGCAGATCCTCGACCACCGTTAGCAGCGGACCGGTTCGCAGGCGGTGCTCGAACATGCTCCGGGCGGCCATGAATATCTGCCGCTTCAGTTGCTCCGGCTCGATCTGGTCGAGCGCCTCGCCACCGGCCTCGATGCCCAGAACGGCGGCGAAATAGGGAACCATCTCGGCGGCCTCGCCACCGTCGGTGCCGATCGCCTGGAGTCCGGTCTCCAGCTTGTCGCGGGCCACTTCCAGGGAGTCCGTGGGCTCGATGGCGTAGCCGTCGCGGATCAGGCTGGCCAGCACGCCGAAGGTCCGGTCGCCGATCGAGACACAAGCGGCGCGCCGGAGCGCGATCCCCTCCAGCCGTCCCTCCCGGTCGAGGCGCGAGACGAATTCCTCGATCAATCGGGTCTTGCCGGACCCGGCCTCGCCCATCACCCGCACAACTTGGGGGCGCCCTCGGAGGGCCTGATCGAAGGCGTCCAAAAGAAGCTCCAGTTCGCGGCGTCGGCCGACCAACGGCGCGGTCAATCCCAGCGCCGCCAAGCCTCGGCCCGAACCGCTTCGCGCCGCCTTACCGATCAGCCGGTAGGCCGGGACCGGGTCACTCTTGCCCTTGAGCGCGATTTCGCCGGCGGGCTCGAACGGGTACAGATTCCGGGTCAGCCGAAAGATGGTCGGGCCGACCAGAATCTCGTCATCGCCCGCCGTCGCCTGCAGCCGGGCGGCGGTGTTGACGCTGTCGCCGGTGACCGCGTAGGCCGCTTCCTCGGCGATGCCGAGCGCGCCCGCCACCACCGGTCCGGTTTCGACTCCGATGTGCAGCGCCAGCGCCTTGCCGAGCCGCTCTTGCCAGCGCCCGTTCAGGGATTCGATTCCGGCCCGCATGGCCAGCGCCGCGCCCAGCGCTCGCGCCGGATCGTCTTCGTGAGCGACCGGGGCACCGAAGCAGGCCAGCACGGCATCGCCGACGAACTTTTCCAGGAAGCCGTCGAAATCCTTGATCACCGAAGCCATTTCCCGGTGCAGGTCGTTTTGCAGGGCGCGCAGATCCTCCGGGTCGAGCCGCTCGCCGAGGCTGGTGAAACCCGACAAATCCGCGAACAGCACCGTGACCGGCCGCCGGTCGGGCTCCTGGTCCGAGACCGGTGGTCGCGGGGCCGGAGCAGCCGCCGGTTCCGCGTCGGGCGCCCTGGCCCGGACCTGTGCGGCCCCGCATTTGGGACAGAACGCGAAGTCCGGCGGACAGGCGAACCCGCAAGAGGGACAGCCCGACTCGACCTTGGCTCCGCATTTGGGACAGAACGCGAAGTCCGGCGAGACTTCGGAGCCGCAGGCGGTGCAGATCATGTCCGTGGCTGGGCGCGATACCTCATGGATATCCCTCTCACGCGGCCAGCGGGGTGCGCACCAGCGGCAACGAGCGCAGCCCGCGCAACACCAGCGTGTCGATCCAATCCAGGGTCTCCTCGGCGAAGCTCATCTCCGGCAGCCGGCGTAGCAGGGCCTCGAACGCGACCCGGCCCTCGACCCGGGCGAGATGGGCGCCGATACAGAAATGGGGACCGTAGCCGAAGGCGATGTGGCGGCCGGGCTTGCGCATGATGTCGAAATGCTCGGGCTGCTCGAACATCGCCGGGTCGTGGTTGGCGGCGCCGATCATCACGAACACCCGGTCGCCGCGGCGAATATCCTTGCCGTGGAGGGTTTGATCCTCGGCCGCGATCCGGACCACTGAGTGGGCCGGTGTCTCGAATCGCAGCATTTCCTCGATCGCCTTGGCGGTCAGGGCCGGCTCGGCGCGCAGGGCGGCCATTTGGCCCGGCCGCTGCAACAGCAAGGCCATGCCGTTGGCGATCAGATTGGTGGTGGTCTCGTGGCCGGCGAACAGGATCAGGATGCAATTGGCGACCAGTTCGTCCTCGTTCAGGGCATCGTCGGTGTCGCGGGCGGCGATCAGCCGGTCGACCAGTGCCGCCTCGGACCCCTGTCGCCGGCGCTCGGCGACGACGCCCTCGAAATATTCGGTCAGGGCGAGCAGCGCCCGGCCACCGCGCCGATAACGGTCGGGGGTCGCGCGGGCGTTGCCGACCAAGGTCGCGAGGTCGCTCGACCAGGCGCGAAATTGATCCAGGTCTCGTTCGGGAACGCCGAGCACATGGGCGATGACGATCGCCGGCAACGGAAAGGCGAAATCGCCGACCAGGTCAATCCGGTCGCGGCCGGTGAGATCGTCGAGCAGCGCGTCCACGGTTTCAGCGATCTGGCCGCGCAGACCATCGATCATCTTGGGCGAGAATGCCTCGAACAGGAGCCGGCGCAAAACCGTGTGCCGGGGCGGATCGTTGAACACCACCCAGCGCCCCAGCATCCGCCCCACGCGGGCGATTTCCGGCTCGTCCTTGGCCGCCATGTGATCGGCGAACGGAGTCGCCCGATCGGCCGAGAAGCGCTGACCGTGCAAGGCCTCCTTCACATCGTCGTAGCGGGTCAGCACCCAGCCGCCCAGTTTGTCGCTCCAGTGGACCGGATCCTCGGCCCGCAGTTGCCGGTAGGCCGGATAGGGGTCGGCAATGATCTCGGGCCGGTAGGGATCGTAGTCCATCGCGCGGTACCGGTATCTCTGGTTTCGGTGAACCGCCGACATGGTAGCCCGAACGGCGGGAACTGCAAGCGGACCGAAATCCGCTTTCGAGCCCGGCATCGGCGATGTTCCGACCGGCTCGAGCAGGCCCTGATCGCCGCGCAACGCCAGAACGATCGCCTGGCGCTGCTGCTGCTCGACCTCGACGGCTTTAAGAATGTCAATGAAAGCCTTGGCCATGCGGCCGGCGATCAATTGCTCAAGGAGATGGCGGTTCGAATCAATAAGCGCGTGCGCGGCAGCGACACGGTCGCGCGCCGCGACGCCGACGAGTTTACCGTGCTGCTGCCCCGGGGTGAGCGACTGGCACAAGGTGAGCGAGATATCTGACCGGCTCCTGGCCGAGCTGGCGCGACCGGTCACCCTCAACGATCGGGAATTCAGCTTGACCGCGAGCCTCGGCATCGCCGTCTGTCCGGACGATGGCGAGGATGGCGAGTCCTTGGTCCACCGCGCCGACGCGGCGATCATACGGGCGATCCTCGGCCTGGCGCGAAACCTGCGGCCGAGCCTGGTGGCCGAGGGCGTGGAAACCGCCGATCAGCTCGCGTTCCTGGCCGCCCACGGCTGTGACGCCGCCCAGGGTTACTATTTCAGCCGGCCGCTGCCGGCCGAGGATTGGGTCGAACTCCTCGGTTCGGCGCCGGTTCCGGGGACCGAGCTGGCCGAGGCCCAGGCAATGCACGCCAGAGCACCGGCGCCGGCAACCGCGAGTCGGCCGCTACCGTAAATAGCGCTCCCGCGCCCGCCGATCGAGTTCGGCCTCGATTTGAGCCACCGCCGCCCACATGGCCTCCACCTCCGCCGCCGGAATCCCGAAATCACCGGTGATCCAAGCCTTGAAGGCGGGCCGCGTCACGGCGCGCATCTTGGCCTTCTCGGACTCGGACAGCACGTGGCAGGCCTTGAACCGCTTGCATGATTCGGCCCAGCCGACGACCGACATCTGGGTCGAAATACCGCGCGCCATGCGCACCGATTCCCGCGCCGCGCGGACCACCGCCAGACGATGCGCGTCCGGCAGGGCCGACAGCCAGGCGTCGCTCACCAGCCAGGTCAGGGTGTTGAACACATGGCCGCTCCAGGTCGTGTAATCGTTGACTTCCCAGAGCTTGAACGACTTCGACACGCCGGGCGCGTTGAACTGGCCGTCGGCGAGACCGGTGGCGAGCGCGGTGTGGACCTCGCCCCAAGGCAGCGGCGTCGCCGAGGCACCGAGCGCGCGCATGGTCGCCACATGGGCCGGATTTTCCTCGACCCGGATGTTGAGGCCGGCGACGTCGTCCATGGTCTTGATCAGCCGCTTGTTGTTGGTGAAGGCGACGAAGCCGCCGGCATCGTCGAGCGTGCCCAGATAGCGGAGGCGGCTGGTTTCCAGTACCCCGCCCATGAATTCGGCGAACCACTCCGAATCGAAAAACTCCCAGGCCACGTGATAGCTGGAAAACAGGAACGGCGTGGTGACGATCTGGTAGTTCTTGTAAAACGACGACATCGCGCCCGACGAGATCAGGACCGACTGCACCAGCTTGCCGGTCTGGACCTGCTTGCCGGTCTCGACCTCCTGGCCGAGCGCGCCGGCCCCGAACACCTTGACCTCGATCGCGCCGCCGGTCGCTGACTCGACCAATTGCTTGAAATGAGCCAGTGACGGGGCGACATCGTTGTCGGTCAGGCTGTCCGGATAGAGATGGGCGATGGTCATGGTGTTCTCGGCCGCCGCCATCGTGGCCATCGTCAGCATCAGCGCGCCCAGCGTGGCGCCTGCGCACCTTCTCAATGCGATCATCGTCATGACGGGTCCTCCCAATGGGTGGCCGCGGACGGGGGCGTCCGTGGCAGCCGTCCCTCGTCATGAGCGTGGCAGGCCACGAAGCCGCCGTCCACCGCTATCGGCTCCGGGCGCTCGTTGAGACAGCGGTCGTCGGCGAACGGGCAGCGGGGATGGAAGCCGCAGCCGCCGGGCGGGTCGATCGGATTGGCCACCTCGCCCAGCCCCGGCGCCCGCTCGGCTCCGGCTTCTGCCCCGACATTGGCCAAGTCCGGCACCGCCGCCAGCAGCAGCCGGGTATAGGGATGACGGGGGCGGGCGAACAGGGTCTCGGTCTCGGCCACCTCGCACAGCCGGCCCAGATACATCACGCCGACCCGATCGGCGATGTGGAACACCACCGCCAGGTCGTGGCTGATGAACAGATAGGTCAGGCCCAGGGTCTGCTGGAGGTCTTTCATCAGATTGAGAATCTGCGCCTGCACCGAAACATCGAGCGCCGAGGTCGGCTCGTCGCAGACCAGAAATTCGGGCGCGGCGGCCAGCGCCCGGGCGATCGAGATGCGCTGGCGCTGGCCGCCCGAGAACTGATGTGGAAACTTGACCGCGTCGCGCGCGTCCAGGCCGACCTTGACCAGGAGGGAGCCGACCTGATCGGTAATCTCGTCGCGCTCACGGGCAAGGCCATGGGCACGGATGGGCTCGGCCACGATCGTGCGCACCCGCCAACGCGGATTGAGGCTGGCGTAGGGATCCTGGAAAATCATCTGAATGCGCCGGCGAAACCGCGCCCGCCCCTCGGCGCCCTCGAGCCGCGAGATATCGGCGCCGTCGAAGGCGACGGTGCCGGCGCTGGGCGTGTGAAGCCCGACCACGCAACGGGCCACGGTCGATTTTCCGCAGCCCGATTCGCCGACCAAGGCAAAGGTCTCGCCGCGGGCGATTTCGAAGTCGATGCCATCGACCGCCTTGAGCCATCGGCGGCCCCGCCGGCCGATCGCCCGCCCGAGCACACGATCGAGCAGCGCCGCCGAGACGTCGAAATGATGGGCAAGACCGCGGACAGCGACCAGAGGCACGTCGGATCGTTGTTCAACCGCCCCTTGCCGCGCGCTGCTCTCGCCGTGACGCCGTCCCAAAACCTGCCACTCCGCGACCATGGTCCCGATCGGGACCCCTATATCAGGGTTGCCCGCCGGTTTCGCCGGAAAAGTCGGCGCGCCCTGGATCGCGACCGGACCATGATCGCGGCTTGACATGAGTCCGAATAGGCCGGACCATTCGTAGCCGAGGCGCGCGTGTGCCGGTATGCGGATTCGGCATCCGTGCCGGAGAGCGATCGAGGAGAGACCTGAAGGGGGGATCGCCGTTATGCGCTGCATGTTTCATATGACCGCTGTCGCCGTCACCGTGCTCGCGGGCTTGGCCGCCGCCGATGTCGCGCGCGCCGAGGAGCCCGATGGCCCGGCCCTGCTGGAAACC
>CAJWQN010000015.1 GCA_913045505.1 uncultured Rhodospirillaceae bacterium
GCTGCGGCTCGAACTGGATTACCTCCATGACGGCGTCGTCACCAAGGGCGACTATTATGTCAGCTGCGTCGATATGAGGGACGCCAACGGCGTGGTTTACGACCTCGACCTGTTGGTTGTCGACACCGGCGAGCAGTTCCGGGTGCTGCAATCGGTGGTGCACAAGATCGCGGGCGAAAAACGCCCCTATCACTTGGAGGACTGACCGGGCGGGGACGGCACCCGTTCGGGCGATCATGAACGAGAGAGACCTGCTGCAATCCGGCTTCCGCTATGCGCTGTCGTTGCGCCATGCCCAGGCCGACGCCGAGGACCTGGTCCAGGAGGCCTGGCTCCGCCTGCACCGCAAGTCAGGCCGGGTTGCCAGCCGGTCGCTCTTGTTCACGACGATTCGCAATCTGTATTTGGACCAATACCGGCGCGAGCGTCTGATCGCGTTCGCGCCCCTCGATGAGGTGGCGGAGCCGGCCAATGTCGAGCCGCTGCTGGACGATCGAGTCTCGGCGCGCGACTTGGAAGCCCCACTCGCCGCGCTCAGACCCGAAGAGCGCGAGGCGCTGTATCTGCACGCGGTCGAAGGCTACACCGCCCAGGAGATCGCCGGGTTGACGATGCGCGCGCGGGGCACGGTCTTGAGCCTGCTCCATCGCGCGAAGCGCAAGCTGGCCAAGGCCATCGCCGCCGGCGGAGACCGGCCGGCGCCGCGCCGGCAAGCAGGATGAACGTTCGATGAAAACGACCGACGCATTGGTGAGGGACTACTACGGCGGCCGAGCCATGTCCGAGCAACGGATCGACGCGGTCCTTGATGCGGCCGGCGCCGGGCGCGCCTCCGATCGCATTTGGTATCGGCGCCTCGCGGCTCTGGCGACAGTGCTGATCGCCGGATTCGCCTTTGCCCATCTCCAACTCCGCGACCGAGACATGACCGATCTGGTGCTGGCCGAGATTGCCATGAACCACAGCAAGCAGCTTGCGGTGGAAGTCGCGGCCCCCAGTTTCGAGGCGCTGCGATCGGCCATGGATCGCCTGGATTTCCCGATCCGCCCACACCGCTCGGTGGGCGGCGTGTTTGACCTGCTCGGCGGGCGTTATTGCTCGATCCAGGGTGGTCTGGCCGCCCAGATCAAGGTGCGCGACAGGGCGGAAGGGCGTATCCACACGCTCTACGCCACCCCGATGACCCCCGCGCTCGAAAAGATCGGTGCCCACGAGGCGGTTCGCGATGACGTTCGAATCTCGCTGTGGGGCGAAGGTGGCGTCTTCTTCGGGCTGGCCACCGACGACGCCGAGCCCTGAGATCGTGATCACGCCATTGCGGCAAGAGCTTGGCGTACCGCGATTCCGTCCTACAATAATAGGTGAGCGCGCGAATACGCGATCATCAACCAAGCAAGGACAATTCCATGGTCCAGACCCTGTTCGAGCGGATCGGCGGCGACGCCGCGGTCGATGGCGCGGTCGATCTGTTTTACCGCAAGGTTCTCGTCGACGACCGCATCAGCCACTTTTTCGAGACCACCGACATGGACGAACAGCGCGCCAAGCAGAAAGCATTTCTGACCTGGGCCTTCGGCGGGCCGAAGGAATATAGCGGCAAGGACATGCGCGAGGCGCACAAGGATCTGGTCGCCAAGGGGCTCGATGACTCCCACTTCGACGCCGTGGCCGGCCATTTGCAGGACACCCTGAAAGAACTCGGTGTCGGCGAAGACATCATCGGCGAGGTGATGTCGGTCGCCGGATCGACCCGCGACGACGTGCTCAACCGCTGAGTCGCGGACGGGGCCGTGGCGCGACTTCACTTCGAGGACAGCGCCTACCAGAATCGGGACACCGAGACCGTGCTGGACACCTTGCTCCGGCATCAGGTTTCGGTGCCCTATTCGTGCCGAAACGGTGTCTGCCTGACATGCATGCTGCGTTGCTCGGAAGGACCGGTGCCGGCGGCGGCGCAAAAGGACATTCGCGAGACCTTGCGCATCCAGGGCTGTTTCCTTTCTTGCCTGTGCCACCCGATCGCCGACATGACCATCGGCCTGCCCGATGATTCGCTGGTCTTCGGGCGCGCCACCGTGACCGCGGTCGACAAGCTTGCCGACACCATCTGCCGGGTTCGCCTGCTGCCCGCCATGCCGCTCTATTACCACGCCGGGCAGTTCGTCAATCTGCACCGGAGCGACGGTCTGGTCCGCAGCTATTCGCTGGCCAGCCTGCCGCGCGCGGATTCGGATCTGGAGCTTCACGTCAAGCGTCTGCCGGGCGGCGCGATGAGCAACTGGATCTTCGAGTCCCTGGTCCCCGGCGCCGCGCTCGACATCGACGGCCCCCATGGCGGTTGCTATTACCTGGCCGAAGAGTCTGATCGGCCGCTGCTGCTGATCGGAAACGGGACCGGGTTGGCGCCGCTGTTCGGTATCGCGCGCGATGCGTTGGCCAGCGACCACTTGGAGCCGATTCATCTCTATCACGGCACCCGCTATTCGGACGGCCTGTATTTGGATCGGGAGTTGCGCGCGATGGCCACGGCGCATGACAATTTCACGTACGTTCCTTGCCTGTCGGGCGATGAGGTGCCGGCGGGTTGCCGGCGGTCGCGGGCCGAGCGGGCCGCCTTCGCCGATCATTCGGCACTGGCCGATTGGCGGGTCTATCTGTGCGGTTCGCCGGCAATGGTCAACAAGACCAAGAAGCTTGCCTTTTTGGCCGGCGCCGCGCTGGCCGATATTTGCTCAGACCCGTTCGAGATGACCGACAAGCGCGCGGTCCCGCGCGATTGATCCGGCGCCGGCGCGCGCTCAGGCGTCCAGCGAGATGTCGCCCTTGGGCACCGCGATGCAGGTCAGGCAGGAGCCGGCGTCGGGCGCCTCGCCGGGCTCGTGCAGATAGGTCACCTCACCCGACATGATCGCGATGACGCAGGTGCCGCAACTGCCGGCCCGGCATCCCGATTCGATCTGGATGTCATTGTCCTCGGCGAAATCCAGCAGAGACCCGGCGTCCGCACTCCAGGCCAGGCTGGCGCCCGACTTGGCGAAGGAGACCGTGATCGCGGCGCCGGCGCCCGCCTCGGCGGCGGCCGCCGGCGGTCCGGCCTTCTTGGCGCTGGCCGGACCAAACGCCTCGAAATTGACGTCTCTGTCGGGCACGCCCCACTCGGCCAGGCCCTCTGTGATCGAGGTCATGAACGGGGGCGGCCCGCACATGTAGTATTCGTAATTGTTGGACGGCAGCACTTCCTTGAACAGGTCGACGCTGACCCGGGCCGCGTGATCGTAGTCCTCGCCCTTGATGTCGCCGTCATCGGGCTTGCTGTAGCAGATTTGCAGGTGAACATTCTCGTTCTCCTTGGCGACCTGTTCCAGATGCTCCTTCAAGACGTGTTCTGTCTTGTTGCGCAGCCCATAGAAGAACCAGGTCTCGCGCTTGGACCCGGAACTCACGATCGCGTTGAGCATACTGAGCACCGGCGTCACCCCGATGCCGCCGCCGATGAGAACCACCGGGGTCTGCTTGGTCATGTCGAGGTAGAAGGCGCCGCCGGGCGCCTTGATATCCAGAATGTCACCTTGGTTGAGCTGACCATGGAAATAGTTCGACGCCAGCCCCGGCGGCACGTCGGGTTTGTCGCGCGGTGGCGGCACGCGCTTGATACTGACCCGGTAATGCTCCGGTATTCCCGGTCCGTCCGAAAGCGAATAGCACCGAACGACCGGTTTGCGCTGGTCCGGCAAATGGAGCTGAAAAGTCAGAAACTGCCCGGGCTGGAACGGCGGCAGCGGGCGCCCGTCATGGGGCCGCAAATAGAACGAGCAGATATCCGACGTCTCGGGAACCTTGCTGGCGACCTCGAACTTGCGCCAGCCGTTCCACGACAGCTCCTTGAGGTCGCGAACGAAGCGGCGCTCGGCCATGATCGCGTCCATCTGGGTTCGCAACCTTCGGCCTTCCATGGCGACCGACTCGCGGGCGATCCGGTCCTGGCTGAGAGTCCGATAAAACAGCGCCAGCACATACGCCATGAGCGCCAGCAGAAACGCCACCCCGGCATAGTTGATGACATCGGTCATGATCGCGATCCCCTTCAGGTCCCGTTCCTTCGATCCTAGAACTTGCGCCGGATCTCCAACCGCGCGCCGCCCAGATTTTCATCCCTGACCCGCCACCCGAACATGGTGTCGAGGCGCACGATCCAGGCCTTGGTGAGCGGCCTCTGATAACGCAAGCCGATCGCATATTCGTCGCCGCGCGCGACCCGGACCGCGTTCGACCGGCCGTTGGTCTGCACCGTCGCGCCTTCAACCACGAGCTGCTGGTCGAGGCCGAACAGATAGGACACGCCCAGCGCCCCGCCATAGGTGTCGTTGGCGGTGTCGTCGAGCTTCGGAAAACCGGTCAGCCCATCGGTCTCGAAGTTGATGCCGGTGTTCTTGAGCACGCCGCCGGCACCGCCGGCGCGGGCCAGCGACTGCGGTTTGTCGAAGCCGAAGAACATGTTGAAATAAGGCACCAGCGTGGTCGGCATACTGGTGATCAACGAGTTCTCCAACAGGATCAGCAGGCCGTTGGCGTTGCGCCGACCGTTCAACTGCCGATCCTGTCCGAAATTCCCGATCAGCCGGATCGAATTCGACAGCACACCCCCGTAACGGCGGCTGAACGCGGCGGTGACGTTGTGATAGCTCTGGTCTCTGAGGCCGTCATCGGCGTCGACATAGCCGTAACCGAACTCGTAATAGACTTCGCCGGCCTCGACGAATCCGGTCAGCCCGAACAGGTTGACTTGATGGTCCGCGACCAGGCCGTCATTGTCCAACACGGCCGCGGTCGTCACCTTGTCGAAACCGGCGAAGACGGTGAAGTCCATGTTGGAGATATCGAGCGTGCGGCTGTTGAGCGCCGGCACGGTCGCGGCGAATCCGGTGAACGCGTCCTCGACCCAAATACCGTTCTGGAACAACAGCGGCATCAGGCCGAAGGCGAACGGTAGATCGAGCTTGTTGTACTCGCCGGTGGCGCCGGCCAGAATCTGGCCCATGTCGCCCTCGAAGAACAGAGCGTCCGGGTTGAGGTCGGTGATCCGCTTGCAGCCGCGCGCGGCGACGCCCGCGTCACCGCCGCTGATCTCGCAGCGGGTGAATTGACCATTCTTGTCGAGCGGCCCGAAAAACGCGTGCATGCGTTCGGTGGCGGTGATCTTCAGATCGACATCCAGATTGAGTCGGGTCGCGACCTGGGCCAGTTCGGTAGCGCCGTTGTCGTTGAACGCCACCGCGGTGCGCCAGTCGCCGTATATTGAAAACGTCGGCGCCACCAGATTCTTGGTGCCAAGAAAGGTGTACGACTTGGTGAACGGTCCCGACTGGTAGATTTCCCTACCCAGTTCCAGCAGCGGTCTCGGGGTCGGAACGGCGAACTTGCCGCCGTAGATTCCGAGCTGCTGCTCGTAATCATAGGCTTCTTCCTCGTAAGCCGGATCCGGCCCGAAATCTGCTGGGTCGTACTCGACCTCCGAGGCCCGCGGGTCGATGTCCGCCTTGCTCTCGGCGAGGGCCGGCGTGCCACGCACGCCCGCAACCAGAAATGCCGCCACCGCGATCGCGCCCGGCAACATAACCGGCAACATAATATGTGTGCGATCGGCCATGGCTCTAATTCACCTCGAATTCGACCGAATAGGGGTGAATGTCGAGCATCCACTCGTTCATCGATCGGATCATCTCCTCCGTCGCGCCGATGAACTCCATGAAGTAGATCGGCTCCGCGCGGCTTCTCATCCGCACCGACAGCCGATAGGTCCCTCGCTTGGTCAGCAACGCCCCGGGCACGCGATACTTTGCGTCGCGCGACCCCAGCGGCGGAATGCTGCGTCCCTCCATGCGCACGAACGGCGGATGGTTCATCACCGATACCGGCTGCGCCGCCGGGCGCAGGAACGGCAGCTGGTCGATGTCGAAATTGACCGGCAGATACATTTCCCGATCCGTGCCCTTGACGTTGGTGGTCAGGAACTTGGTCTGCAGATTGAACAGCTGGTCGTCGTGGGGCACGATGCCGGCCAGCACGTCCTTCGAATGCTGGTCCGCCATGTCGCCACGACTATCGACATAGCCTGATTCCCAGACTCGCTGGCCGTCCGGATCCACCAGCACCACGTTGAGCCAGATTTCCGGCTGGGCGCCAAGAGACCCGGACGGCATGTTGTGGCCCGGATTGAGGTTGGTCACCCGATACCGGAACGCCAGGGTCTGACCAGCCGCCGGCGGATTGGTGAAGAACGGCCCGTCGATTCGTGAGCCGTTCTCCATGACCTGACGCCGCAGTTCGCGCTTCTCCTCGATCTTGGCGATATTGTTGACGATGATGACGCGCGCGTCCTCGCGGTCGAACCGGTCTTCCCAGATCTCGGGAAATTCGATTTCGTCCCGGTCGCCCGCATCCACCGCCTCTTCGTATTCGTCCTCCCAATCCTCCTCGCCCCACCCGGCCCGGTGGTTGAACCGCAGCCATTCCTGCGGGGTCCAGGCCTCGGCTTCGGGGTTGTGGGGAAACAAGCCGGGATGGGCGATCGGATAGCCGGGGCCGACAAAGCCGTGATCGTGATGCGGCCGATCGGCGCCGATCGGCTCGTCGCCGATCACCGCCACCGGCGCCAACTCAGGCTTCGAGACCACGCCCGGGGTCGGGCTCATGTGGCAGTCCTGGCAGGTCTCGCCGGCCGCGAACGACGGCGACGCCCGAAACTGGTCCCAGACAACCTCGAGCTTGATCCCGAGATTGACCACGACCTGGTGGCAACCGGAGCAGAACTCGGAATCCTCTATCGGGGCGAATTTATTGGCCTTGTTGTGAATACTGATCCCGCGCTCTTCGGCTCTGGTCGCCACCTTGTAGGCGGATGAATTCTCGATCACCTTGGCCAGGTTGGGTCCGCCTTCTGGTCCGAACACGGGCTGATAAATGTCGCCCGGCACGATTCGACGCTCGCCGTTGACCTTGCCGAAAGCCTCTTCGATGCGATGGCAAACGATGCAGGTGACGCCTTCGCGTGCCACCTGAGAGCGCTCCCAGATCACCATCTCGCGGGGCTCGCCCATCGCCGTGCCGGCGCCGATATGGCATCGGACACAGAACGCGTTGATGGTCGGGGCCAGCGTGTTGATCGCCTGCTCGAACTTGTGGAACACCGGCGAGATCGCCGAATAGGCATGGCTCGACGACCGCCATTCCTCATAGATTTTCCTGTGACATCTGGCGCATTTGCTGGCCCGCGGATAGGAGTCCTGGGACAGGACGTCGATATGGGGGTCGGCAGCCGCCATGTCCTCGCCCGCGTCTTGGGCGAAAGCGGGAGCCGGAGCAATCCCGAAGATCGACAACGTGAGAAACCCCGCGGCGGCCAGGATCGACAGGGCATGGCGGCGGCGAAGGGGCTCACAATTATTCATCTTGGGCCGTCATCTGTTTCTTGAAGCGGGGTTCGAGATGATACTCGTGACAGAGCAGGCAATCCTGCCGGACCAAGCCGGCGGCGTGGCACTCGGTGCAGGTTTTCACATCGATTCCTAAGAAGTTGCTCAGGTAATTGTGCGGGTTGTGGGAGGCGAAGGCAGCCGCGAAATCGGCGTCCTTGTCGATCGCGTGACAACGCTTACATCCAAAATCACGACCCAGCAAATTGATATGGGGCGCATGGTTGAATTTGAGATGTCCGCCCTCCCTCTGCGCGTGGTAGGTCCATTGAACCGCTAGGTCGATTCCGTCGCCCGAGGTCTCGGCGTCGGTGGCTCCGCGATCGGTGATCGCGTGACACTTGGTGCAGGCGCCGACCCCGCGCTTGCGATCGAGCAGGCCGTCACGAAATTCGATCGCCTGATCGATCATGTCGTCGTCCGCGACCGCCGCCGCGGCGATCGCATATTCGATCCACGCCAGGACCACCGGGTCACCGTGACCGGCGGGTCGATACCGAATCTCGGCGAAATCGCCCAACCAGCCGCCGAAGCCGGCACCCTCCGGCGCTTCGTATTCCACATTCGCGGCCCAGGCACAGGCTGCGCGCTTGACCAACTCCGGATTGAGCCCGGCCAGCAATGCCGCGACCGGCACCGCGTCCGTGGCCTCACCAATCCGATCGGACAACGCAGCCATGCCGTCGATTGCCAATTCTTCAATCAAGGTCTGCGCCGGCTCGCTGTATGACTCTATATCGTCCTGATCGACCTGGAGCAGGAAGGCCATCAACGGATCAACATCGTCGCCGACCCCAGAGAAGTCCTCTTCGTCGTCTTCATCCTCTTCCGGCTCGTCCCCGGCCTCGTAACTTTCCAGCCGTTCCTGAAGCAGCTCGAACTGTTCCAGCGTCGGACCGCAACTGTCCATGATCTCGGCGGCGTCGATCAAATTTTCCTCGAATTCCGGCAAGCGCATCAACACCATTTCGCGTTGGGCCATCTGGTCGCCGTGACAGTCGGCGCAGGCCACGTCGAAGCCGGCCGGCGCCACTCGGCGGCGGGCCTCGTCCACCAAGTGGCACCCGGAGCAGGATTTCGGCGCATACTCGACCATCTTGGGATCGCTGAAATGCTTACGCCTGTGCGACACATGGTCATAATTCAACGTGGTCTTCCGCTGATGGGGATACGTCTTGTCGAACGCCGGATGGCCATCCGAGAAGCTGACAAACCGTGTCTTGTGGCATTTGTTGCACTGGGCATCCGATATGCCGGCAATGTCGGCCGCGGTCCCCTTGTGTTCGGTGTGGCAGGACACGCAGGTCAGGCTCGCCCCGGCCCCCTCGGCGTCGGGGAATTCGGTGTTGTGGGCGGCCTCGGCCGGCCCGCCGAAAGTATGACAAGTCACGCATTGCTTGGTCGGCGGATTGGCCGAGAACGCAGCCGCCAGCCATTCCGCGGAGCCGAACTTGTGCGGCGGGTGGCAGGTCGAGCAACCGTCCTCACCGGTGAACCGACCATGCGCCCCCGACAGATCGCCCGGATTGAGCGAACTCATCCAGGCCACGCTTTCGGCACCGAACGCCAGGAAGGTTGCGATCAGGGCGACTGCCGCCATCGCCACCAGGGCACCGATCCGATCGCGTATCGCGCGGCTGTTCAGCACCGGTACGCAGGGCGATCGCTTGAGCGAACAGCTGCCGTCGGGCAAAGGCCCGTTCGCGCACGGCCCGCCGGCGCGCGGCGCTCGACGGCACTCGTGGCGGCCGTCCTTGAAATGGGGAGCGCACTCGTAGACCCCCCTGCAGCGCCCGCTGCCCGATGGTCCGATGGTGCATGATTTCGACCACATCCGCTCGCGCCCGCATCGATAGGGGCGGCTGGGTCGCTCGTAATCGTGATCGAGCGGCGTGAGGGTCGAAAACAACTGCCGCGGATCATAGCCCATCGGGTCCTTGACGCGCCCTTCGTCGTCGGTACTCATGATCCGTACACGTTCATGACCAGGAAATGCCACAGCGACAGGATCAGCAGCCCGATTGCCGTCGGCACGTGGAACCAAAGCCACACCTTCATCATCCGCTGACCGGCGTAGTGCACGTCGACCACGTTCTTGGCGTCGAGCAGCTCGGTCAGCTTCTCGAGATAAGGCAACTCGCCAGTGGACAGATAGCGCCGTACCGTCCCGCAATGGTGGCGGGCCCAGAACTCGCCGCGGGCACCACCGGTGGCGTGGCTGAAGAAGAAGCGCGGCGCCCGGAAATACCAGTCGAAGGTCTCCAGGTAATACCGGCACAGGGTATCGCTATCGGTCTTTTCGGCGCACTCGAGAACCAAGGATTCGGCAACCGCGCGCAATTCGCCGACCGCGGCCGGAATCCGCTCGTAGATGATCTCGCGACCGGTCTGGGTGAGCCGCCGGGGATATACGCGTTGAATGACGTAGCCAAAGATTCCGCTCAGGCTGACGAAGTAGAACAACAGCGCGATCAATTGCTCGAAGACACTGATCGGCCACAAGGAACCAGTGTGAATCCAGAACGCCGCCACCGCCAGTACGCCGCCGATCAAGTGCACGGCCAGCCAGATCGCCGCCCGGCCCAACGGCACCATCGACAGCCGCTTGCGCCAGCGCAGCAGGAACAACCCGATCATCATAACCAGCAGCACATAGCCGGTGACGAAACTGGTGTCGACCAGGCGCAGGTCGGCCTGATAGGTGTAACCCGCGAACACCACCACCACCGCCGCGGCGACGATCGGCACCAACAGGCGCCCGAGGCTCAGGGTCGTCGCGCTTACACCAGCCATTGATCCGACAAACCTTCGCCTTGGAAATCCACCCGCCGGAGCGCGTTATGGGGACAGGCGCGCACGCAAGCGGGGCCGCCCGGCTGATCCGAGCACAGATCGCATTTGGTCGCCTTCAGGATCGGTCTCTGGTTGTCCGGGTCGCGCAACTGGCTGCCGTTAACGTCGTTGATCTCGACGGTGCGGATATTGCCGTAGGGGCAGGAACTGGCACAGATGCCACAACCGATGCAGGTGTCGTCGTTGATCAGGACACTGCCGGCATCGACCGAGCGGTGGATCGCGCCGGTCGGACAGCCGATCATGCAGACCGGATCTGCGCAATGCATACAGGCGTTGGCCACCATCCAATGATCGAAGGTCCGGCCCTGGCGAGTGAACCGTGGATTGCCGTTATGGGTCGATGCACAGGCACGGACACAATCGTCGCAGCGCACGCATAGATTGATGTCGATCAACATGGCCTTGGTGCCGTTGATGAAGCGCTGCTCGAGCGCCCATTCGATCAAGGAGTCGGCCTCCAACGGCCGCTCCAATTCGACCGCCACCGCATCCATGGGCTCGCCGATATCGGGAAACACGTGCTCGGCCAATACCTGAGCCGGAACCCGGATGATGTCGACGTAGCCGATCGCGGTCAGGGTCGCGGTGAAGCAGCGCTCCTCGTCACCTTTCCACAGGGCGTAGAGGTCGGCGAGGCCGAACATGTCGCCCGCCCCCAGATAACTGATCGTGCGAAGTCCCTTGCCAAGATTGACCGACACCCGCGCGAACCCCGCGCGAATCATCAGCAGGCCGTCGGGATAGTCGCCCTGTTTGGCGATCACCGGCTCGTGCTCGGCATCGACCGCGCCCTTGGCGCGCATCTTCTGATAGGTAACGTGCCAGTCGAACGAGCCGTAAGTCTCGAACAGGGTATGGGCGGCGACCTCGTCGAGATTCTCCGTGTCGAGATTCTCGAACAGCGGGCTTTCGGTCAGGTGAACGCTCAGCGCGTTGCGCCGATAATTCTCGTCGATTCGCCGGCGCCAACCTTCGTCGAAGCGCCTGAACTCGCGCAGACCCTGCCAGCGAATCTCCAACAGCCGGGAGTCGACCTCGGCGAACACCGTCGCCGTGCGCGGTACCCGGCCCAGCGCCGCCAGTTCGCCGAACAGCGCGCCGGTCTCCAACCGCGCGGTCTGATGTTGGTCCAGCACCACCGGTACATCCTGGAGGAACACCCGCACCGATGTCGGGTCGCCACCGAGCCTGAGGCCGGCTTCGAGGCCGCGTTCCGGATCACGCGCCTCGACCACGTCTTTGTTGCGCCAGAGCTGGGCGAGCGCTTCGAAAAAGCCTTTGCGGCGGACCGATTGACGGCCGAGCATGTTGGCCGGCAGGCCCGGCGCCAGCACCACCCGCAGCGCCCCGTCCAGGATCAGGAAGGCGGAATTGCCGTAGTCGCCTTCACGAACGATGATGTCGCCGGGCTTGGCCTCGACGATTCGGGTGTCGTTGCGCAGGATTCCGCTGACCGGGGTATGGTTGGGAAACGCGTCCGCGTCGATCGCCGCGATCTCCGGGGTCTCGAGCAAGCTCTCGACGTCCGCGTCGGTCATATCCGGTCCGAACGGCGAATCCCACCTCTGGGGCCGCGTTACGGTTGCGATCGCCACGTCAACCTCTCCTCGGCGCTGGGCGGAAGCCCCTATTCCTGAGCCGGCCGCTCGGCGCGGGCGCCACGGGGCAGCCCGCTACTTGTATTTCGACGGGTCGGGCAAAAGACCCCCGACCACGCCCGAAAGATCCTTGGCGGCTTGGCCGACCACGAACAGCCGCGCCGGCCCGACCGGCGAAATGGCCTGATTGGTTCCGGCATCGGACGGGTAGACTCTGTGGCGCGCCTGTCCCGGTGAATAGGCGATGAACTCGAAGTCCGGATTGAGCGGATGCTCGGCGACGAGCAGGATCGCCAGGTTCGCACCATCGACTCCGAGGTGGGCAAGCCCGTCGCGGGTCATGCAGTTGCTGGCCACGTCGAGGAGACCGCTCGGCCAGGGCGGGCCCGCCGCCTGGGCGATGCGCTGGGCCGTGTGATCCGGTGCCTCTTCCCGGCGCTTGACCTCCTCGCCGTCGCCCTTCGCCTTGTCGCTCTTGTCCACGGTCTTGACCGACTTGGCGTGTTCGGAGCCGTCCCGGACCTCGAACTCGGATTTGTCGCATTCCTGACTGGTCTTGGGGCCCTTGGCGAACGGCGCTGCCTGACCGGCGCCGGTGCCGAGCCAAGACACCGCGGCAAATGCAGCCAATGCGGCGAGAGACAGCAACCGCTTGTTATGCATACCCAGCTCTCCCCCTCCCGAACAGTCTACCGTTCGTGGTCCGCTCCCAACAAGACCGAACCGAGCCGCCACGGCGCACCCGCGGGCGACCGGCCGCATTGTTTCACCGCGGTCCCCACCCGGCAACAACGTTCTCAAGGAAAGCGCTGATAGGCAACGGAAAAATGGGCGTATTCGGGGCCCATGGCCCGATTCGCCCGCGCCGTATCCGATTTCGCTGCTTCGCCGGCCGCGTCCGAGGAATATATCCGCGATCCGGGCGCCGACAGCGCCAGTCCGGCAAGATCACACCTGGCGGCGATTCGCCATTGGTGCCGATGGAGGGATTCGAACCCCCGACCCACGCATTACGAATGCGTTGCTCTACCAACTGAGCTACATCGGCGCACCGGGGGCGACATTAGGATGAACGCCGCCATCCCGGCAAGACCCGAGCAACGCCACCTGCTACGAACTGCAACTGACCGCCCCGCACCTGATCGAAGTTGGCGCCGGCACCACCCCCTGACCCGGTCCAGCCGCGGCCCAGCGACAACCGGACCAGCTGCGATCAGGCGATCAAATTGAATCGATCGCTGGCGCCCGGACCAACGGCCGGACCGGACTCATTCGCCGCTGGCCCGCCGTGGACGCCGATCGGCGTCAACAAATCGATGATCAATTCCGATACCGTTCGTGATTCGCCGGACCCCACTGCCTCGCGGTTTGGGCGTACGACCAGCAGGGATTCGAATTTGAGCGCGCGGGCTTCGGCCTGGCCAAGCTTGGCGAAATGGTCGGCACCAGGCTCGAACAGTACGCCGCCCGCGACGCCGTTGGTGGCCGACGAGCGCCCGTCACCGCCAATCAACGATGCCCCGCGCGAGCCCGGGTGGTTGTCGAGCCGGACGGTGAATACGCCACTTGCGACGTTGATCGAGACCTGACGCAGATCGACCGCGAGTATGCCGCTGGCCGCCTCGACGCCGATTCGGAGCTGGGTGATTTGGAGGCTGAACGACGTCGCGCCCGCGGTGGCGAGCTGGCCTGGAAAATCGGTGGCCAGAATCGACTTGCCGAGCGGCCCGCCGACCAATTGTTCGGCGAAACCCCGGGACTCGTCGTGGCCGAATCCGAGCAGCCGGAACAAGGACTCCAGATCCCGCTGAATCCCCGGCAGGGCACTCTTGAGCGCCGCCTCGAACCGAGCGAGCATGGACTCCAATATCCGATTGTCCGAGTGCTCCGAGGTCGCCGGATCCCGATCCGCCGGCGCCGGCTTGTCCACGGGCGCCGCGGTGCCGTCGCCGCGCCCGTGCGCGGATAACGCACCGCCAGGCGAGGAGCCCCGGATTCCAATAACACTCGACAGGACTGATGAAATCAACTGGACCATCATCACCTCCTTCTGAGGATCGTCAATGGTCGCGCGACGTCTCGCTTGGGCGTCCGGCCAAGAAGCCCACGGCTCATGGCCAAGGAACAATGGCAATTCTCGCCACCGACCGAACACCGCGCATTTTGCACGCGCGTCCATAAAGCTTTTCAAGCTTGTTAGCATTAAACTCCCGAATCGGTTCCGATGCAAGTCCGAATTGTCAGGCCGGGGCGGTCCGCAAGGTACGAACTTCGGCCGGGGTCGCGAGCGGCACCCCGTGGCGGTGTCTCCGAAGGTCGGCGTTGTGGCGGTAAGCCGGGCCTCTGTTTACGAGTGGGCGCCCCGGAGTCGCGAATGGAACTCAGCTCCCGTTGTCGCGTACCCGTTGCAGCCGCGAATGGAACTCGCGGCGGTAGAGGACCAGCATCACCCAGGCCGTGGCCGAGGCGAACGGTCCCAAACGGCCCGAGGGCAGCGGCCCGACAGAACGCGGCCAGAACCCGGAACCTCATCCTATCTTCCTTGGCAGCACGGCTTTGGCTATTCTCCCATCAACCTTCGAGGGCACTTGGGAAATATCGGTGGAACCTTGACCGATATTGACGTTGATAATATGCGCCTTGAACACGCCATTTTTCGAATAAGGGAAAATTCACCAGACTCCCCCGCCATTCTCGGACCGGGCGCCTCGCCGCTCAGTTACGAATACTTGGCGCAACAAATCGAGTATGTCGCGGCGTGGCTCGCGGATAGAAACATCGACAAAGGAACCCGCATCGCCTCCGCGCTGGAGGATGGCGCGATGGCGGCCACGGCGTTTCTCGCCTTTGGTTCGTCCAGTGAGTACGCGCCGCTCAACCCGGACTTGACGGAACGCGAATTCTCGAAATATCTGAAAGCCACATCCGCGCAATTCCTGCTGGTTCCATCGACCGGCGCAGACGCGCCGAAACGCGCCGCCTTGGCACTGTGTCTGCCGGTCATTGAATTGCTTGAAATCACTGGCGGCGCGGCCGGCCAATTCGAACTGTCGGTCGATTCGCCGGCCGCGCGGACACCGCGCGCCGCTTCGTCCGATGTCGCGCTCGTTTTGCAGACGTCCGGCACCACCGGTCGCCCCAAGGTCATACCTCTGACCCACCAGCAGCTCTACGCGCGTGGCCAAAGATTATCGAAATGGCTCTCTCTGACACCCTCGGACAGGTGCCTCGCGGTCACGCCGTGCTACCACGTCCATGCGATCGCGGGCTGCATCGTCACATCGATCTTGTCCGGCGCCAGCATCGTCTGCCCGCCACGGTTCGAGGTCGGCGCGTTTTACCGGAACTTCCGGGAATTCGCGCCAACATGGTTTTCCGCCGGATCCACCTTCTATCGGGCGATCTTGGCGGAGCGCGAGAATTACGCCGACAATCTTCACGACAGTCGTCTCCGTTTCGTACGACACGCAAGCGATGTTCTCACCGTGGACCTGAGGCGCGAGATTGAACAAGCATTCAATTGCCCCATGCAAAGCAGTTACGGATCAACCGAAGGCAACAACATGATTGGCGATCCTCTGCCGCCTGGCGTCGCCAAACCAGGCAGCATCGGCATCCCTTTCGTGGAAGGAGAATTTGCCATCATGAACGATGCGGGTGAACTGCTGGAGGCGGACGAGACAGGAGAAATCGTGATACGCGGTCCCTGCGTCTTCACCGGTTACGAAAACGATCCCGCCGCGACGACGGAGGCGTTTCATGGAGATTGGGCTCGGACCGGCGATTTCGGGCTACGCGACACCGACGGGCACTATTTCATTACCGGCCGCAAGAGAGAAATCATCAATCGCGGCGGCCAGGTCATCGCCCCAATCGAAATCGAGACCGCGCTCAACGCCCATCCGAGTGTTTCGGAGTCTGTTGTCTTTCCGCTGCCGCATCAAACTCTCGGCGAACAGGTCGCCGCGGCGATCGTCGCCGAAAGCGGGCACTCCATCGACACCGCCGATCTATTGAACAGTGTCGGCGAAATGGTCGCCGCCTATAAGCGGCCGACCCGATTGATCGTGGTCACGGAGATTCCCAAGACCGCGGCGGGCAAGGTGCGGCGAAATCTACTGGCCAAACACTTCGAGGATCGTTTCAAAGCCGTTGCGGAGACAACGATGCCGGCCTCACCTGAAACCGATAGCGCGCCACGGACACCAACCGAGACCGCGCTCACCAGAATCTGGCGAGACATCCTTCGCCTGGATCAAGTGGGACCACTGGACAAATTTTTCGAACTCGGCGGCGACTCCCTGGCGCTAACGCAAATATTGCTTTGCGTCGAGAGAGATCTGGGCGTGACGACATCGATGGAGGCGTTGTTCGCGGGCGATGACATTACAATTCGGAGCATGGCGACGGCGATCTCCCGCACGGTTGCGAACGCCGACGATGACCAGGAAAATATCGTCGATCTTCCGTTCGAGGACGCATTCGGCGGCGTCAGGGAAATTCGCGCCGCGCCCACCGGGTCGGAGACGGAGTCGTCGGCTGCGACCATCAAGAATTTCTCCCGTCTCAAGGACGTTATTTATACCGATAAGGAACTGGGGCTGAAAAGGTTTAGGGCCAACACCATTGTCCGGACAAAAAATAGCGAAATTTCTATCAATTCCCTGGGATTTCGCGGCCCGGAAATCACCCGACCAAAACTCCATGGCGTTTTTCGCCTGGCGGTCCTGGGCGCGTCGAGTGCCCTTGACGCATACAGTTCCAACAACGAAACCTGGCTCCAACGACTGGTCGACAATCTCGCCTCGGCGTTTCCCCACCGCGCGTTCGACTATGTCAACGCCGGGTTCCCAGCGCATGGTGTCACGCGAAGCACGCTCCAGTTCGAACGTCAAGTTCGCCCCTTGAGCCCGGATCTCATCATTATCTGGCCGGCGGCAAACCTAAACACGGACACGGCTATTCTCGCCCGCCGGAAGGAACTCTATGGCGGCAAGCATTACGCTCCCAGCAGGCTGGCCCGGAGATCGCTACTTCTCATGAAGGTCGAGATGAACCTGATCATAAAATGGCGCCAACTGCTCGCGCACCGGGAAAGCGGCAAGCTGCAAGTTGGCGATGACATTAGCCAAGCCTTCGAGGCGCGCCTCGAAAGGCTTGTGGCATCCTGTAGGCGAGACGGCTTGAAGGTCGTGCTGATCGGAATGGGCGGCTTGGTCCGCGCCGACCAACCGCCCATTGTCCAAATGGCCGGGGCGGCGGCCTATATGCTGTTCATGCCGTATCTATCCATTCGAGGCATTATTGCCGCGCGCGACGCGTTTAATCGGTCCATTGAATCCGTTGCCCGCCGCAATCAGGCGCTTTACGTCAATTCAGAAGCTGTGCCGGCGACCCGCGGGAATTATGCGGATTCCGCCCATTTTTCACGCGCGGGCAGCGCGGCCTTCGCGGCGCTTCTCACCAATCATTTGCTGGGCGACCCGGAAATGACCGCCGTGATCTCCGACCGAGGCGGATCGTCCCCCTGAACCGGCGTCCTTGAACCGGGGCCGTCATTCGACCCGCGCGACCATCCCGGCGAGGGCCGACCCTGCAACACTGACGACGAGGTCCGGCCATGCGGCGCGCGCGCCTGGAAAGGTCGGATATCACCGGGACCGGCAATGACCGCCGCGCCGTCATCATGGGCCGGACTCCGCCGATCGTGCTCCGCGACCCGCTTCGAGCCCTGGCAACGTCGTGCTTGGCGTCGATCGAGAAATATCGGATAAGGTGGCCCCTTGGTCGTTGCGTAACGGGACAGGCGGGTTATGGGCGAACGGGATTTCGACGTCGCCATCGTCGGCGCGGGATTCGCGGGGATGTACTTGCTGCACCGGTTGCGCGGCCTTGGTCTGAGCGCGCGGGTGATCGAGGCGGGGCCCGGCGTCGGCGGCACCTGGTACTGGAACCGCTATCCGGGCGCGCGCTGCGATGTCGAAAGTCTCCAATATTCCTATCAGTTCGATGATGCGCTGCAGCAGGAATGGGATTGGTCCGAACGCTACGCCACGCAGGCGGAAATCCTCGAATATGCCGAGCATGTGGCCGACCGCTACGATCTTCGCCGCGACATCGAGTTCGAATCCCGCGTCACATCCGCCCATTATGACGAAGCTGAGTCGCTTTGGACCCTGGAGGCGGACGACGGCGGCAAGACCGTGGCGCGTTTTTGCGTCATGGCCACCGGCTGCCTGTCGGTTCCGAATTGGCCGAATATCGAGGGCCTGGAGAGCTTCGCCGGCCCGACCTATCACACGGCCTTGTGGCCCGATCGGAAAATCGACTTCACCGGCAAGCGGGTCGCCGTCATCGGCACCGGCTCCTCGGCCATACAAGCCATTCCCCTGATCGCCCGGGAAGCGGCCCGATTGTTCGTTTTCCAGCGCACGCCCAATTATACCATCCCGGCCCGCAACGCCCCGCTCGATCCCGATCGGGTGAAGGATATCAAGGCCAATTACGGGGCGATGCGGGCACGGGCGAAAACGTCCCTGGTGGGCATCGCCGGCGACTATAACTTGGGCTCCGCGCTGGAGGCCGCGCCCGAGGACCGCCAAGCCGAGTATGAACGGCGCTGGCTCCAGGGCGGGGTCACCTTCATGGGCGCCTATGGCGATCTCATGCTCGAGAAGGACGCCAACGAAACGGCGGCGAATTTCGTGCGCGGCAAGATCCGCGAAGTCGTCGAGGACCCCGCGCTGGCGGAGACGCTGTGTCCCGACAACATCATCGGCGGCAAGCGGCTATGCGTCGATACCGACTATTTCGCCACCTACAACCGCGACAATGTCACCCTGATCGATGTCAAGGGGCGCCCGATCGAGGCGATCACCGCCGGCGCGGTGCGCGCCCATGGCCGGGATTTCGAGATCGATGTCCTGATCATCGCCACCGGATTCGACGCCATGACCGGGGCGCTCAACAATATCGACATCCGCGGCCGCGGTGACGCCTGCCTGCGCGAACGGTGGGCCGACGGCCCGAGCAGCTATCTGGGCCTGGCCATGGCCGATTTCCCGAACCTGTTCACGGTCACCGGCCCGGGCAGTCCCTCGGTCTTCACCAACATGATCCCCTCGATCGAGCAGCATGTGGACTGGATCACCGATTGCCTGGGCTACATGAAGGCGCGGAACTACACCGCGATCGAGGCCGAGGGCGACGCCGAGAAGGGGTGGTGGGATCATGTTCAGGAGGTCGCCGCGCAGGGCCTGAAAGCCACCACCGACAGTTGGTATCTGGGCGCCAACGTCGCCGGCAAACCCAGGGTCTTCATGCCCTATTACGGGGGCTTCCCCGCCTATTGCCAGAAGTGTGAACAGGTCGCCGCCGACGGCTACGAGGGCTTCGCGTTCGCGTAAGCGCGGAGCGACCGGGGCTCAGCCGCTGGCCGACCGAGGTCCTGTTTCGATAACGACTCGTTGACCAAGCGCCTCGGCTGGGTGAGCTCGGTTGCCCAGGCCGAGAAGGGGACCTTCGAACATAGCTCCATGGCGAGTGCGACCGCCTCAAATTTTCCGCCTGTGGTCACGAGCAGCACTCGGCGGCGGGGTCTCGCCAAGCCGGCAATGCGGTGGTGAGCCGACCCGCTGTCTCGGAGCCCACGCCCCGGCGCCGCGATCGGCGCTCCGCCAATGCTCAGCTCCGGGCGTTGAGCGCCCGAAGCGCCCGGGAGTGGAATTCGCGGCGGTAGAGGACCAGCACCACCCAGGTCGTGGCCAGCGCGAACAGCGCCGGGTGGAGGAACCAGCCGAGCGCCGCCAGGCCGAAATAATAGGCGCGCAGGCCGCCGTTGGCGTGGTGGGCGGCGATGCCGCCGAGGCGTACCGCGCGCTCGACATGGGCGGCCTCGTCAGGGGTCTCGCCGGTTGCCACCGGCGCCGCCCCGATCAGAATCGCGAAATAGTTGGACAGCCGGAACGCCCAGGCGAATTTGAAGAAGCAGTAAATGAAAATCGCCAGCAGCAGCAGGACCTTGATTTCCCAGGCGATCTTCGAGGTCCGGACCGCGAACGGCAGGTCCGAGAGTGCCGCGACCCCGGGCTCGGCTGCGCCCATGGCGGCGACCAGACCGCCGACCACCAGAATCGCGGTGGTCGCGAAAAAGCCGATGCCCTGCTGCAGGGTCGCGACCAGGCTGGTGTCGACCATGCGCATCTCGCGGCGCATCATCTCGACCATCCATCGGCGTCGGTAGCGGTCCATGGCCGCCGACAGGCTGCGCGCGCGGAAGCGGCTGAAATCGGCGAACGCGGTGTAGCCGATCCACCCCACAAGCAGCCAGGTGATCGCGGCGTAATCGAGCCCCGTGAAATCGGGCACGGCGGCCGGGGTCCCTCAGGCCAGGCCTTTTTCCATGACCGCCGTCATGCGCCTGGAGAACGCCGCCGGGTCGGGCAGGGGCTCGCCCTCGATGATCCGCGCCTGGTCGAGCAACAGGTGGGCGGCCTCCTCGATCAGCGGGTCCGCCGGCGTCTCCTTGGCCCGGCGTGCCAGGATTTCGATCAGGCCATTGCCCGGATTGATCTCGAGGATTCGCGGCGAGATCGCCTTTAGCTGGTTCTGCTGCTTGAGCAGGCGTTCCAGATGAATGTCGAGCCCGCCCTCGCCGGCGACCAGGCAGACGGCGCTGTCGGTCAGCCGCTCCGAGACCCGGACGTCCTGGACCGCGTCGCCGAGAGCGAGCTTGAACGCCGCGATCAGGCTGTCGGTCGCTCCGCTCTCGGCGGGCTTGGCTTCGTCCGCTTCGTCGGCCTCGTCGGCTTTTTCGATGCCCGAGAGATCGATGTCGCCACGGGTCGCCGATTTGAACGGCGTGTCCTTGTAGTCGGGCGCGGTCGTGGTCCAGAATTCATCGACCGGGTCGGACAGCAGCAGCACCTCGACGCCGCGCGCCACCAGGCCCTCGATCTGCGGGCTCGTCCGCAAGCCGTCCAGGGATTCGCCACTGATATAGAAGATGTCCTTCTGGCCCTCCTTCATGCGCCCGACATAATCGGCGAGGCTCACCAGATCATCGCCCGCGGTCGATCGGAACCGCGTCAGCTCCATCAGCTGCTCGCGGTACTCGGCGTCCTCGTAGACGCCTTCCTTCATCACCGCGCCGAAATTGCCCCAAAAGGCCGCGTATTCCTCGGGCACCTTGTCGGCTTTCTTGCCCAGTTCGCCGAGCACGCGCTTGACGAGCGCCTTGCGAATCCGCGCCAGGACCGGATTGTGCTGGAGCATCTCGCGGCTGATGTTGAGCGGCAGATCCTCGGAATCGACGATCCCCTGGACAAATCTGAGCCAGGACGGCATCAGCTCCTCGCAGTTCTCGGTGATGAACACCCGGCGGACGTAGAGCTTGACCCGGTGCTTGCGGTCGGGATGGAACAGGTCGAACGGCTTCGACGACGGGATGAACAGCAGGTTGGTGTATTCCAGCCGGCCCTCGGCCTTGTTGTGGAGGACCGTCCACGGGTCGTCGAAGACGTGGGCGACGTGGTGATAGAACTCCTTGTACTGCTCGGGCATGATGTCCTTCTTGGGCCGGGTCCACAGCGCCGAGGCTTCGTTGACGGCCTCGTCCACGTCGCCGTCCTTCAGACGGATCGGCAGCGCGACGTGGTCGGAATAGGTCTTGACGATCTGGCGCAGCCGGGCCGCCTCCAGGAACTCGCTCTCGCCCTTGCGTAGATGGAGCGAAATGCTGGTGCCGCGGCTGGTGCGCGCGACTTCCGCGACAGTGAACCCTTTGGCGCCGTCCGAGACCCATTGCCAGGCGGTGTCTTCACCGGCCTTGGCGCTGACCACGGTCACGGTGTCGGCGACCATGAACGAGGCGTAGAAGCCGACCCCGAACTGGCCGATCAGGGCCATGTCCTTGCCGGAGTCGCCGGTCATCTGGGCGGCGAAGGCGGCGGTGCCCGAGCGCGCGACGGTGCCCAGGTTTTCGATCAGATCGTCCCGGTTCATGCCGATGCCGTTGTCGGCGATGGTGATGGTTCGCTTTTTCTTATCAATCGTGATCGAGACCGCCAGCTCGGCGTCGTCCTTGGTGAGCCCGGGCTCCGTGATCGCGGCGTAGCGCAGCCGGTCGCAGGCGTCGGAAGCGTTCGAAATCAGCTCCCTGAGAAAGATTTCCTTGTGGCTGTAAAGCGAGTTGACCACCAGGTCGAGCACCCGGCCGACCTCGGCTTCGAATGGCTGGGTGGTCTCCGCCGATGAGGTGTTGGCCTCGGCCGTGGCTTCCGTCGTCATGATCTTCCCCGTCCTCGAATTGCGTTCGGCGCCGCGCGTGGCTGGAGCGCGGTCCGGCTGGATATGAGACGTTCCGATCCTCGATTCAAGACATTCGGTGTCGCGCGGCTTGCGTTCGGTCGCGGAACCGGCAATCCTTCGCTGTAATGCGAGCGTTTACCGGTGAAGGCCGCGTCACCGCGGTTCTGGGCCCGACCAATACCGGCAAGACCCATCTCGCGGTCGAGCGGATGTTGGGCCATTCCTCGGGCATGATTGGTTGCCCGCTGCGGCTGTTGGCACGCGAAATCTATGATCGGGTGGCCTCGGCGCGGGGTGCCGGCGCCGTGGCCCTGGTCACCGGCGAGGAAAAGATCGTCCCGGCGCGGCCGCGCTATTTCGTCTGCACGGTCGAATCGATGCCGCTCGACCGCCAGGTCGAATTCATGGCGGTCGATGAGATTCAACTCGCCGCCGATCCTGATCGCGGCCATGTCTTCACCGACCGGCTGCTTCATGCCCGGGGCCTGTCTGAGACCATGTTCCTGGGCGCGGCCACCATCGGGCCGTTGATTCGCCGGCTGGTGCCGGAGGCCGAATTCGTGTCCAGGCCCCGGTTCTCGCGTCTGGTTTACGCCGGCGAGCGCAAGATCACCCGGCTCAAGCCGCGCAGCGCCGTGGTCGCGTTCTCGGCCGCCGATGTCTACGCGCTGGCCGAGGTGATCCGACGTCTGCGCGGTGGCGCGGCGGTGGTGCTGGGCGCGCTCAGCCCGCGCACCCGCAACGCCCAGGTGGCCA